>JAWOJC010000213.1:0-6640 GCA_046484315.1 Smithellaceae bacterium
TCGTCTTAAATTGCTCTATCAATAACACGCCCGTTTTCGTCTCGGCTGTCGTGAGTTATGAGACTCAGGGTATCGTTATATGGAGATATTGCCGCAAAAGCCTTTGCTGGAAGTGGACGGCGGGGTTAATCTGCAAAACATTGCTTCCATCGCCCGGGCAGGCGCTGATGTCCTTGTGGCAGGCAATGCGGTATTCGGCACAGGTGATTACGCGCAAGCCATTACCGCTTTGAAAGCCGGCGCAAACCGGGACTAATGGCCCCTGGCACGGTACACGCCCCACCCGGAAGCCTCCAACACAAACCGGCTGGCGCCGGATAGCGATTCATGGTGCGGCCCTGCATACTTTTATGCCGCACCACGAATACGCAGTCGATCATTTCTTGCGGTAATCGTAGACACCGCAGCCGGATTTACGCCCCAGGTTGCCAGCGCGGACCAGTTTTCTCAAAAGCGGCGACGGACGATATTTGTCTCCCAGCTCTCTGTGCATCCCCTCGCAGATTCTGAGTTGCGTATCCAGACCGATCAGATCGCCCAGCGCCAGCGGACCGATGGGATGGTTGCAGCCCAACTGCATCGCCTTATCAATATCCTCCGGTGTCGCCAGGCCTTCGTCCAGAACAAAGAAGGCTTCGTTGATCATGGAACACAAAATCCGGTTGACAACAAACGCCGGGGCTTCCTTTACCATCACCACTTCCTTACCGATTTTCTGACCCCAGGCCTTGGCGATTGCCACCGTCTCTTCGGAGGTCTGCTGGCCGCGAATGACCTCCAAAAGACGCATGACGGGAACCGGATTAAAAAAGTGCGTACCGATGAAGCGGTCCGGCCGCTTCGTAATCGCCGCCATTTCCGTGATGCTCAGGCCTGATGTGTTGGTGAAGAACAGGCAATGCGCGGGAACAATTTCTTCCAGTTCCGCGTAAACCTTCTTTTTGAGCTCCATGATTTCGATGACCACTTCCACAACGACATCCGCCCCGGATGCAGCTTCTTTGACATCCAGCGTAGGCTTGATCCTTCCGAGAATCGCTTCCATCTGCTCTTTGGTGATTTTGCCTTTTTCCGCGTCGCGGCTGAGATTTTTCTTAATCGTGTTCATGCCACTGTCAATGAATCTCTGTTCGATGTCCCGCAACGCCACATCAAAACCCGCGGCGGCGCAAACCTGCGCGATGCCATTGCCCATCAAGCCCGCACCCAACACACATACTTTTTTGATTTCCATACTGCCCTCCGGATTATTTGTTAAGCGGGAGACGCCCGCTGTCAATTCGTTTAAGCTAGTGGACGGTAACAGACGGCCAAAGGTGAAGTCAAGAGAAAACCCCGAAGCGGCAAAGCACAATATTTCCGGTTGAAGACCGGCGGCGCTTATGTCAGAATAGCTCCATGCACATTCTGATCGACGGCTACAACCTGATCCGCCAATCGGTTCGTCTGCGACGCTTCGAGCGGCAAAGTCTCGAAGCGGGGCGCAACGCCCTGATTGCGTTTCTGTCTGAATACCAAAAGTGCAAGGACCATAAAATCACGGTGGTCTTTGACGGATGGCTCAGTGGGCCAGCCCGGGAAGAACGGGATTACGTGTCAGGCATTCATATCCTCTATTCAGAGCGGGGCGTTAAGGCCGACGACGTCATCAAGAGAATCTCCGCGCATGCGGATGAAGAAATCGTGGTGGTTTCGTCCGACCGGGAAATTGCATCATATGCCGCACGCAAAGGCAGGGCAGTTCTCTCTTCCGCTGAGTTTGAATCTATTGCGGAAAACGCATCTCCGCAGGAACCTCTGATGAATAAAGACGAAGATGATGACGACGCGGACAGACCTCTGAGAAAAAAAGGGGCGGCTTATAAACTGTCGCGATCGCAAAGACGCGCACAAAACAGCATCAGGAAGCTTTAGCACAGGCGTTTATCAAAAAACGCTCCAAAAGAAGCTGCGGATCGGCAGCCGAAGATTTCATCGCCCGGTCGATGTCCACCAGATCAGCTAAAAAACGCACCAGATCCGGATATGAAAAACGTCCGCAATGACGAAGCGCGTTGTAGATGACAAAGGGATGTTTATGGACCAGTAAATCTTCCTTTTTGGCACCCGGCGGCGCTAATCCGGCCAAGGCGGGATGGATATGCTTCTGAAACCAGCCGTAGTCCATATTACTGTTTATTTTCGGCATTCTACCCGAACGCAGTAAAATGGACGCTTGCAGCAACAGACGAATTTCCCGGCCGATCATCGTCAGGATCATCAGATGATGCGTCCCCTGATCCAGTAGCGCCCAAAGCGCGGTCAGGGCGGATGACGCATTTTTTTCAGCCAGCGCTGTGGTCAAATCAAAAATGGAATCTTCTTTGGTTTTACCGACGACGATTTCTACGTCTTTTTCCTCAACAACCGCGCGGTCGCCTGCATAAGACACAAGCTTTTGCAATTCATTCAAAGACGAACGCAACTGAAAACCTGTCTTTTTCCCAAGCGCCATCCAGGCGGCGGCCGTTAGGCTTTTACCACAACGCCCCAAGAGTTTCTGAGCTTCTTCGCGGAGTTTTTCTTTTGTGGCTGCCTCATTTTTCAACTCGCCAAAATGTAAGACGATGCCGGATTTATCGATCACTTTAAAAATCTTTTTTCGTTTATCCACCGCTTCAGCCGTGAGAATCAAACAATTCCCGGCAGGCAGGCCCTGTGCCAAAAGATCGCCAAACTGTTCGGCGGAATCCGCGCCGTCGTTAGCCGTGACCCCCATCTGCTCGCATATTTCGACAACGCGCGGCAGCCACTGATGGCGGTCATCACCTGCGTCCTTCTCCACGGCTTTGCGCCACTGTTCGTCGGTTATTTTTTGCCAGCCGGCACCCTGCATGTCCTCCCAGGCAAATCCGGAAATTTTCAGAAAGGTTAAAAAATATCCGGCGGCTTTCTCAGGGCGCTCCGTCAGATGGTCACGTATCTTGCGGATCAGATCGACCAGGTTTTCACGAGACTGAAAAATCGTTGTATTTTTAACCACCACAACTTTTCGGCCACCCAGCAGCGAGGGGGCCAGAAGGTGATCTTTCAACAAATCAAAATCCGCATGATCGCCATCGAGAAAAAAAAGCCCGAAATCCCGATCGGATTCCGGCACCAGTTCGTCTACCATTTGACGGAGGGCAGCCGCGATCAGATAGTCTTCTTCACCATACAGAAGGTAACAGGAAGCAACCTTCTCCTTCTTCAGGTCGGCGATTATTTTTTCCAGAATCATGAAAGACACCCATAAAGCAGGCGCGTGGAACGTTTATTTTATGACGTATTTATTGATGTGCCTGACAGCTTCTTCCGGATCATCAATGATGTGAATCATCTCGAAATCAAAGGGCTGGATCATGTCCTTTTGCAGCATGCTGCCTTTCAACCAGTCCAAGAGCCCCTGCCAGTAGTCTCTGCCCATCATGATCAAAGGGAAGCTCTTCACCCTTTTGGTCTGAATGAGCGTGAGGGCTTCAAAGAGTTCGTCCATGGTTCCGTAACCACCGGGCAAAATGACATACGCCATCGCGTATTTGACAAACATGACCTTGCGGATGAAAAAATATTTGTAGTCAATTTGGATATTGGCGTACGGATTGGGTTTCTGCTCAAAAGGCAGGTGAATATTCATTCCCAGCGATTGTCCGCCGGCTTCGGCAGCCCCTTTATTGGCTGCTTCCATGATGCCGGGACCGCCGCCAGTGATCACACTGTAACCGTTTTTTGCCAGCAGCCGGCCTAAATCCTCAGCCATCTGATAATATTTATCTTCAGGTTTAACACGCGCGGAACCAAAGACAGTCACCGCGTTTCGGACTTTTGAGAGCACTTCGATGGACTCGACAAACTCCGCCATAATACGAAAAATTCGCCATGATTCTTCAATCGACAACGAATCAATCAAATATTGCCTTTCATCCATTTCCGTGCCGCCCTTCGATAAAATCAGACCCAGGATAAGCACAAAAAACGTGCCTGCCCAATGGCTCAGGTATAAACTCTGTTTTCAATTTCCAACCGATTAACTGCTGCGGCGGCGCTGAACCTTCGCGAGCCTGCGACGTGCCTCGATGGTTTTTCTCTTCTTCTTAACCGACGGTTTTTCGTAAGCGCGGCGGACTTTCAGTTCCTTGAATAAACCGCTTTTCGAAAGTTTGTTCTTTAAAATTTTGAGCGCTTTCTCTACATCATTATCGATCACTTTGACTTCCAAATGCTTTTCCTCCTTGTTTTTGAAAAAATTGACGGTCTCCAAAGACCGGTTAAACTTTAAACGCAAAAAAAGGGCAGCACGGCAAAAACAAGATGTCTTGTGCCGTAAACTACCCTGGGGTGTTCAATAGATTTTAAATCACGCTCCTCGCTTAGAAACCGTCTCTTGCAGTTCTTTTGAAATTCACTGTCGGTTTCCCACGGTTTCCCGTGTAACATTTTTCATCCGCGATGCTGCATTTTTCAGTTTTCTTTGTACGGACAGACTGTCCTATATTTGATCTGAATCAAAATTGCAACTAAAATAAATAAGATCCGCCGGTAACGCAGGTCAATGAAATCAGGAAATAGTCTACAGGTTGCAACAAGGCGCATGTCGTATTCCGAAGCTGTTTCCGCCTGCTTTTCTAACGCGCTGAAATAGCTTAATATACGCTTCGTTCAGCCTGCGGATGGGGTTGTCACCCACCCATCCTTTTTTCGTTCCCAATTCCAACGGTCATCGGCATATTTATGAACCAGACGCTGGCTCAACAAGACTTCCGACCGGGTCAATTCACCCTCTTCCACTGAAATGCCGAGTTCATCAACAAACCCTTTCTTCAGCGCAGCACATACGGTTTCTTCACTAACCGGAAATGAAATGATTTCATTGACGGCCGCCACGGAATGCCTTAGCCGGGCCGGTCCCTCAACGGCGGACAAAGGCAGAATCAATGCGGCCGTTTTCTCCGGGTTAAAAGTCAGAAGCAATGATCCGTGCTGAAGAAAGCCGCCGTTGTTTCTCATCTGAGCACTGCCGCATATTTTGCGCCCGCCCACCAAAAGTTCATTGCCTGAAGGGACAGAAAAACAGCTTGAGCGAAGATCCGTCTTAATCGTTTGACCTGGAGGTGGAGCAAGCACCGCTTCAATGCCCATCAATGACAAAGCCCGCGCCAGACAGGCGCTGATCCGTCTGTACGTACCTTCAATTTCATTGGGAAACAACTTCTCAGCGTGGGGAGCGGCAAGAAAATAGGTGATCTCATGACTGTGAAAAACAGCCTTCCCGCCTGTCAGCCTGCGGACCACATCAATGCCCGCCAACCGACACTGATGAATATTGATTTCGTTCTCGATATCCTGAAAGTATCCGATGGAAACCGCTGCCTTGCGCCATCCGTAAAAGCGTAATGTGGGCGGTTTTCCATGGGTGACAGTTTCACGGAAAACGGCCTCATCAATGGCCATATTCTCAAAAGCACTGTCTCGACGGTAAGGAATCAAGCGCCAGTTCATGGCAGGACGTCAGTCCGACTCCTGTTGCATGATGAAGTCATGATAGCCACCCGCATCCAGAAGGTCGTCGAGCTGTTCCATATCGTCCATCTCGATGACAACAAGCCATCCGGTATCGTGCGGGTCACTGTTGATAATGCCGATGTCATCGTTGATATCTTCATTAACGCTGACAATCGTACCACTAACCGAAGCTATCAGATCGATGACCGCCTTGGTGGATTCAATCGAGCCGAATGCTTCGTCACGCTCCACATAGGTGTCGACCTCCGGAAATTCAATCGAAAGAATTTCCCCCAGGCTTTCCTGGGCATAGTCCGTTATTCCCAGTGTTGCCATATCTCCGTCAACCCTCACCCAAATGTGTTCGCGACTGTAAAGCAGGTCTTCTGGAAATACCTTCATAGCAAAATAACCTCGTTCTTTATTCGATAACGGTGAGATCTTTATTCATTTTTGTAATTTTTTCGCAACCCTTTTCTTTTACCAAAACCGTATCTTCAATGCGGATGCCCCATTTCCCCGGGAAATACAGACCTGGCTCAACGGTGACAATCATACCGGTTTTCAGGACATCCTTTGACTTTGGTGACAGACGGGGTGCTTCATGAACCTCAAGCCCTACACCATGACCCGTACCATGAACAAAATAACGGATAAATTGCGGGCCAAAGACACGACGAACCGAATCGTCAATCTCAAATGCCGAAACCCCGTCACGGATGGCCGCAACGGCTTCATCCTGCGCCTGTTTCACCAGACGATAAGCATTCTTTTGATCATCTGTCAATTCCCCAAATGCAAAGGTGCACGTTTCATCGGAACAATATCCCCGATACCGGACACCGAAATCGATCACCAGAAAATCACCCTTTTTGATTTTCCTACTTGAAGGTTTCGCATGAGGCAACGAGGCATTTTTACCCGAGGCAACAATTGTGTCAAAAGCCAGTCCGTCAGCGCCTGCCTCCCGTGCGGCAACCTCCAAAGCAAACGCAATTTCTCTTTCCGTCCAACCGACAAAGATGCTTTGCCGAACGCTTGCGATTGCAGTCGAACCAATCGCTGCCGCTTTTTTCATGATGGATACCTCATGGGCATCCTTCCGAGATCGGAGCATTCT
>JAWOJC010000253.1:0-2679 GCA_046484315.1 Smithellaceae bacterium
CGGATGGACCACCGGCATTTAAACGAATTGCCCTTTTTTCAAGACAAAAATCCATCATCAGAAAACATCGCCCGATTTGTTTACAACGCCCTGCTACCTCCGGCAAAGACTCAAAACGTCAAAGTCCTGCGCGTTAAGGTCTGGGAATCGGAAAATGCAGCAGTAACTTATAGCGAGGAGAAAGGATAAAGGCCAAAGGACAAAGGCAGGGATAACAACATAAACATTAATCAGAGGCGCAGACCTCCGCTTAAAACCTTGAGCCTTGAGCCTTGAGCCTTGAGCCTTTAACCTTAACCTTGAACCTTTAGCCTTTGACCTTTAGCCTGTTTTTATTATGATTGACATTCAAAACCAGAAAGATTCCCGAAAGATCGATATCAAAAAAGTCGGGGTGAAAAATATCAAATACCCGATCATTGTGCTCGACCGCGCGCGCGGGACGCAGCCGGTCAACGCGACGATCAATATGTACGTCAACCTGCCGCATCATTTCAAAGGCACGCACATGAGCCGGTTTGTGGAAGTGCTCAATGACTTCAGGGGGCAAATCAACATTAAAACGTTCCAGACCATTCTGGAAAAAATGCGACAGAAACTGCATGCGCATTCGGCGCATATGGAAATTGAATTCCCGTATTTCCTGGAAAAAACGGCGCCTGTTTCCAAAGCCAAAAGCCTGATGGAGTACCGCTGCTTCTTCACCGGTGAACAAAACGCCGATCACACCGACTTTATGGTGGGGGTGGTCGTGCCGGTAACGACGCTTTGCCCCTGCTCCAAAGAGATCAGCGCCTTCGGCGCGCATAATCAGCGCAGCATCGTCACGGTAAAAGTGCGGTTCAGAAAATTTTTCTGGATCGAAGATCTGATAAAAATCATTGAAGATTCCGCCAGCGGTGAGGTATATTCTCTCCTGAAGCGCGTGGATGAAAAGTACGTCACGGAAAAAGCGTACGAGAATCCGAAGTTCGTGGAAGACCTGGTTCGCGGCGTGGCGGTGCAGATCAATGCCGATGACAATTTCACCTGGTACAGCATCGAGGCGGAAAATTTTGAAAGCATCCACAATCACAGCGCGTATGCCTTCGTCGAAAAGGGATAAAGCCATGGCCGAAAAAAAGGATACCTCTTTTTTCAATCTCTATACGCATGGGTTTTTTCGCGCCTCCGTCTGCATTCCCGAGGTTCGCGTGGCGGATGTGGCCTTCAACATGCGAAACACCCTGGAACTGGCCAGAGAGGCGGCCCGGCAAAATGCCATGCTGGCCATTTTTCCGGAGCTGGGGATATCCGCCTATTCCAATGAGGATTTGTTTCATCAGGACGCGCTCCTGACGAGCGTAGAGAACGCGCTGGCCGACATTAAAAAAGCGTCTGAAAAATTGAATCTGGTGCTCACCGTGGGTGCGCCGCTGCGGCTTGACTGCCGTTTGTTTAACTGCGCGGTTGTTTTTTATCGCGGCGCCATTCTGGGTGTTGCTGTTAAATCCTACCTGCCCAACTATCGCGAATATTATGAAGGACGGCAATTTTCACCAGCCGCCGAAGCGATCTCAACTACCATTGATCTGGCCGGACAAAAAAACATCCCCTTTGGCGCGAATTTGATCTTCAAGGCCCGCAACCTCAACCATTTCAGTTTATTTTTTGAAATCTGCGAAGATCTCTGGACGCCCGTGCCGCCTTCGAGCTACGCGGCCATGGCGGGCGCGACGATCATCGGGAATCTTTCAGCCTCCAATATCACCATCGGCAAGTCCGAATACCGCCACCGGTTGGCAGCAAACCAGTCCGCCAGGCTGGTTGCGGCCTATCTTTACGCGGCGGCAGGATTCGGGGAATCCACCACCGACATGGCCTGGGACGGGCACGCGATGATGTATGAAAACGGCAATCTGCTTTCTCAATCCGAACGTTTTTTGACATCGTCGCAAATCATTTTCGCGGATATCGATCTGGATCGGCTCGCGCAGGACCGAATGCGCCTGACTTCCTTCGGCAAAAACGCGGCGGATCATAAAGACCGCATCGCTTTGTTTCGCCGGATTGAATTTGACATTCATCCGCCCGCAGGACGCGTCCTGCCCTTCCGGGAATTCGCGCGCTTCCCCTACATTCCGGCGGATTCGGAAAAACGCGACCAGCGTTGCTTTGAGGCCTATAACATTCAGGTGCAGGGTCTGGCCAAGCGACTGAAATCCTCCGGCATTCAAAATGTGGTCATCGGTGTCTCCGGCGGCCTGGATTCCACCCACGCGCTGATCGTGTCGGCCAGAACGATGGATCTTCTGGGCCTCCCGCGTTCAAACGTCAAAGCCTATACGATGCCCGCCTTCGGGACAACCGACAAAACCTATCGCAACGCGCTGAGCCTGATGAAAGCCCTGGGCGTCGAGGGGGATGAAATCGACATCAAACCCGCCTGCATGCAGATGCTCAAGGATATTGGCCATCCCTTCGCCCGTGGCAAGAAGGTTTATGATATCGCGTTTGAAAATGTTCAGGCGGGGCAACGCTCCGCACATCTTTTCCGTCTGGCCAACATGAAAAACGCCCTGGTCGTGGGCACGGGGGATCTAAGCGAACTGGCGCTGGGCTGGAGCACTTACGGCATCGGCGATCACATGTCACACTACAATGTCAACGCAAGCGTCCCGAAAACGCTCATTCAATACC
>JAWOJC010000008.1:0-5415 GCA_046484315.1 Smithellaceae bacterium
CGGTGCCTCCGGAATCTGTGTTGACTGAATCAGCCCTATCTTTTATTCTTTTTGAGGATAGCCTGTTCTCATTCTCAAAGTTAGACGTGACAATCCTCTCCTGTTGTTTTTCTTGAGATACTTCATGTCGGACAGTTATTTTTTCTGCCAAGGCAATACTTGAAAAAACAACCAGCATGAGTATTAAAATGGCTATTTTTATATATTTTCCCATCATGAACCTCCAAGTTTATAATGCATTTAATTGGCATCAAGTGTCAGTAAAGTTAGAGAGATGATATTTAATGAAGGATAGTAAGTATCCGGTCCAATATCCCACACAATCCATATATCATAATGCCCGGATGAGAGATCATACAAATGTATATAATCGCCGGGAGCCATACTCGACGTTATTTGATTTGGGCCCCAACTACTTGAACCTGCTGGCGACACATAGATCTCTTCAATATACGCACCAACAGTATCATTAACGATTTCAAGCGATCCGGAAAAATCAGAGTCATAAGCATACAGATCATATGTCCGCCATTCTTCTATGGGAATATCATATATGTATCCATAATATATGCTTAGTGTACCTACAATTGTAGCTTTCACATCGTATATACCGGGAGTGATGCCAGTTAGGGTATAACTATCCCCGGGCCACAGATCTGAAATTAATTGATCTGGACCCCATGTTGATTCATTCGCAGGTGTCAGATAAAGTTCATTTATCGTTAATGACGTATCATTATACAAAGTAAGATTGCCTGGGCCATATTGCGGTGGGAGTGGTGGGCTGTCTCCGCCTCCGCCTCCACAGCTTACAACGGTACCAAGAAGAAGAATAGAGCATAGAATCAGAAATACTTTTTTATACATACGTTCCCTCCCTTGCGTTCGACCAGGTGTGCTGTCTTTTCTCAGCTTCTCCCGTCATTTCCCTGGGCGTAGTCTGTTTCCGGCCACTAAACAGATTGCTCCAAACACCACTATGCAGTATCAATAAGCTGAATCATGGGGCGCCGGGGCTAACGAAATCCGAAATAGCCTGCTATGAACAGCACACAACACCAATGATGTAAAAAATATTCACGTCAGTTTTTCCGCTCTTCGCGATCGGATCAGCTTCAACCTTCAATTTGTTTTTAGATGAGCTGACCAGACCTACGTACTGTAATTGCAAACAGCCTGCCAACAGCGATCCGGGGTGAGAAAGTTGAATTAATTATTAAATAACGTGTTGTTAGCTTGATAGACGAGAACAGGCCCTAAGATATAAAATAATTCGCGGATCCTCAGCATGTGGTGGAACCTCAGCATTTGGAGGGATGCCTTGAAGGGAGGTGAATATTCTAATCTGGTCTTTTGTCTCCGGCCGTACTATCCCAAACTTATTGAGTATCGTTTGAAACAAAGCATATCGGTAAAAACCTCTTGACGCTTTGTTACAGCAAGATATATTCAAGCGCGATTCTCATCGCGGCGGCATCTTCATCGGCAAATTCATTCCTCCATAATCGCTTCGTTTTTTACTTTCTGCAGATCTTCGGGGTAGGTCCGTGAGGCAATCCAGAAAAGAACGGATGCTGCAATGCCGAAAAGTCCGCAAAGCATAAAGGCCCTGCCCAAACCTTCGGCACCGCCGCCCAACCCGTCGGAAACCATGCCCACGATGTATGGCCCCCAGGCGCCGCCCAGCATATACTGCGCGAAAATCGCCAGCCCCATCGAAAGCCCCTTGTGCGCCACCGGCACCACATCTTGTGAAATGGCCGCAATGGCGGGCATGGCCATCGCGGAGGCCACGCCGAATAAAGCGGCCAGCGCGATGCCCGTATAACTGAAGCGCGTAAGCACCACTAAAATCAGCAGCACCCCGCCTGTCAGGTAGGCGACAACCGGAATATACATTCGTCCGCGCGGATTTTTTTTCTGCCAGAAGTCGGAAAGAAACCCTCCCAGCGGTGCGCCGAGAATCGCCGTCAAACCGATCCCGCCTGTGATCATGCCCGCGGTGCCCTCGGTAATGTTCAGCGTACGCATCATCAACGCCGGCAGCCAAACCAGAAAAGACGAAGTCATGAACACGGCAAGGCCCAGGCCCAGATAGTACCAACGCATCGTCGGCAGCTTCAGCACGCTCGATAGCGCAAGGAAGAAATGTTTCATGGAAGCCTGAGACCCCACGGCATCCACGGTTTTATAATCCTTCATAAAAAAAGCCGCAATGCCCAGCATCACGCCGGGAATGGCAAAAAACAGGAAAGGCGCCCGCCAGCCGTATTTCACGGAGATCAGGCCGCCGAAAATTACGCCGATAGCCGCGCCCAGCGGAATGGCCACATTAAAAATACCCAGCGCGCGGCCGCGCTTTTCTTTCGGATAGGAGGCGGCAATCAGCGCCGTGCCGCCGGGGACGAATCCCGCTTCTCCCAGACCCACAAAAAAGCGGGGAAACAAAACGCCCGCAAAGCTTCTGGCCAGCCCGGTGGTGAAGGTTGCAGCGCTCCAGAGAATGGCCATCAGGCCGATGGCCTTGCGGCGGCTCCAACGGTCCACAAGATAGGAAATAGGAAAAGAGAAAAAGGCCATGCCGAAAATCAAAACCGTCGAGGCCAGACCGCACTGCGCGTCCGTCAAACCCAGATCCAACTTCATCGGTTCCAGGATGACTGAAAAGACCTGGCGGTCCATGTAATTGACGATGTACAGCAGTGTACAGACAATCAGGATATAATGCGCACGCCATCCGCCTGTCTTGTATTCGCCCGGGTTGCCTTCCGAAATTCCGACGGTGTCTGTTTTTTTCATCAGCGCTCCTGTTTTTCCGCTTTAGCTAAGATTGTTTCTTCCGCCGCCAGCAGGGCGGCGCCGAATGCGGCGGTCAGCCTGGGTTTTTCGGGAACCAGAATTTTGAGGCGCAGAACCTCCCCGATAGCCTGCGCCAGACCTTCGTCTTCTCCGCCTCCGCCGGTCAGAACAACGTCCGGCTCCATCTTCAGGCGTTTGACCAGCATACTTACTTTTGATGCCATGGCCCTGTGAACGCCTGCCAGGATGTCCGCGGGCTTTGCGCCTTCGGCAATGCGCGAAATGGTTTCCGATTCCGCAAAGACGGCGCAGTTGGTTGAAAATTCAACAGGATGCTCCGACTGCATCGACAGAGGCCCGATTTCATCGAGCGGGACATGCAGAATCCGCGCGATAACCTGTAAAAACCGGCCCGAGCCGGTGGCGCACTTTTCGCTCATCAGAAAATCGGCAATTCGCCCCTGGGGCGTGATTTTCGCCGCCTTGGTAAACTGACCGCCGATATCGATGATGGTCCGCGCCGCAGGAAAAATGCAATGGCAACCTTTGGCCTGACAGGAAATATCCGACACTTGTCGGGCATTAAAAGGCGCGCTTTCCGCGCCCAGGCCCGTGACCACCATGCCGCTTAGCTGATCCTGCATAATCCCTGCCTGCGCCAAAATGTCTTCCATAACCTTCACGGCCACATCTTTATAATGGCCGCCGGAAGGAATCAGGCTCGACGCGATCATTCGCCCGTCGCGGACAAGCACCGCTTTGATGGAAACCGAACCCATGTCGAGCCCGGCAAAATAGGTTGTTGTGCTAGTCATATAACCTCATACTGGTCCCCGCCGGCGGGGATTCATAAAGTGAATTTTCCGGCACTGCTCCCCTCTTTCATAAAGAGGGGCCGGGAGAGATTTCAACTTTTTGGGCAACTAAATCCCCCTCAATCCCCCTTTAGAAAAGGGGGACTTTAACCCATGGACTGCCCATTTGCTTTAATCAGGCGAAAAATTTAACATCCTCCCGCTTGCGTTCTTTGAGCGGCCTTACGCCCCGGTCGTAGAAATCCTTGCCGACCAGCGCCGCGCCCAATGCGCCTGTGATAAAAGGCTCGGGCGGTGTCAGCACGTCAAAGCCGACCTTTTCCGCGATGGCTTTGACCAGCCCCGCGTTTTTCGCGCCGCCGCCTGTGACGACCACCTCTTTTTCGATGCCCAGATGGCGCGTCATGTTGACCACGCGCCCCGCAATAGCCTGATGCAGCCCAGCCACAATTTCCGCCACACCCGCCCCTTCGGCCAGACGCGAGGTAACTTCATGTTCGGCAAAAACCGTGCACATGTTGGAGATCTGGACAAAGCCGCTGGCCTTGAGGCCAATGTCGCCCATATCCACCAGATTGATGCCCAGCGTCTCGGCAATCACTTCCAGAAACCGGCCGGTTCCGGCAGCGCATTTGTCGTTCATCACAAAGTTGGCCACCTTGCCTTCGGCATCAAGCTTGATGCCTTTGGAATCCTGCCCGCCGATGTCGATGATGATTTTCGCGTCGGGAAACAGCGCGCGGATGCCGCGTGCGTGACAGGTAATTTCCGTAATCTGCTTGTCGGCAAACGGCACGTTGATGCGGCCGTATCCAGTGGCGACGATGAAGTCGAGGCTGTCGAAGAGCAGCCCGGCTTTTTGAAGCGTCTCGTCCATCACGCGAAGCGCCAGATGACGGTGCTCCGCGCCGGTCGGCCCGATGTGCGAGGCGAGCATTTTTTCATGTTCATCCGCGATGACCACCTTCGTCATCGTGGACCCGATATCAATTCCCGCAAACGGCATAAATCACCTTCGGTGTGTGAGGAGTGAGGCGTTAATCGTCAGGTGTGAGGCGTAAGGCGTTTCTTTCTCTTGACCTTGAGCCTTCGTCCTTAATCTTTTATCCTTTGCCTTTAGCCTTGAACCTTGATCCTTCATCCTCTGCCTCTGGCAGCGAGCGCTTCGATAAACGCGCTGATCTGCGCCTTCCACTGCGCTTCGGAATAATCGCGCAGATCCACCATGTCGGAAACAAGCTGCATCATCGGGATATCGGAATATTTGCCAAGCTCATTTTTCATGTGCGTCTGACCGATGGTGGTGGCGCGGCACGACCGGCAGGCGTGAAAGACCACGCCGTCGGTCCGGTAGTCTTCAATCATGCCCAAAAGCTTTTCCACCGTGGGATTGCCGCTGCGCGCGCGGGCTTTTTCATGATAGGTCGTATAACGCAGGAAGGCCCGCCAGGCCAGGTAATCCACCGGGTCTTTAACATGCGACGGTACTTCAACCGGATCAAAGCCGCGATAAACGTTTTCAATGACAAACACCGCACCGAAACTTTCAAAGTAATTGAAAATCCAAAGGGTGTGCCAGGGCGGCAGGCCGCCGCCGTAAAGAATGCGGTATTTTTCGTCGGGAATGACGCCGATTTTATGGTCCACCTTGTATTTCACTTCATCGTAGAGTTTCTGATAGAAATCCACGGCGACCTGTGTGCCGGTGTAGTAATGGCCGGCGACCATGATGCTGAAGTGGTCCTGAGACGGCATGGGGCAGGGGATGGCGACACGCAGACGGTCGATGTCATACCAGAGC
>JAWOJC010000010.1:0-2550 GCA_046484315.1 Smithellaceae bacterium
GCCTTATTAAGGCAGCATCTGCCGGATGATTTTGTTATTGTAACACCCGGCATCCGCGCATCCAATGCCGCCCCGTCAGGCGATGATCAGAAAAGAACTCTGACCGCTTTTGAGGCGATCAAAGCCGGTGCGGATTATATCGTGGTCGGCAGGCCGATCCGGTCGGCGGCCCAACCCGTGGAAGCCTGTAGACAGATCGTTTCAGAAATCGCAGCTGCGCTGTCTGTGCGAGATAGCGGCTAAAAACCCATGAATGATTCAAAGCGAAGCGCCGAGATCATTTACGGCATCAATCCCATCAAAACGCTTCTTGATAAGGACGCCTGTCCACTTCAGAAAGTGATGATCGCGTCAGGCCGGGGCGGCACTGCAGCTCAGGAAATCGTCCGGATGGCCCGGCAAAAGAAAATACCGGTGGAATTGTTATCAAGGCAATCTCTCGATGCGATTGTGCAGCGGACGGATCATCAGGGCGTGGTCGCGCTTCGGAAGTCCTTTGCATATGCCGACTTGGAAAAAATTATTGAAAATCGGCATCCGTCCATGCCTCATGGCCTGATTGTTATTCTCGACGGCATTATGGATCCGCAGAATCTGGGGTCGATCATCCGCAGCGCCCATTGTCTGGGGGCCAACGGGATTGTGATTCCAACGGATCGGGCCGCGGGCATCACGCCTGCTGCGATCAAGGCGTCTGCCGGCAGTGCCGATCAGTTGCCGGTAGCCCGGGTGACGAATGTATCGCAGTTGATGGATGAACTCAAAGCAAAAGGCTTCTGGGTGTTCGGCGCGGAAGCCTGTGGAGGCACGGATCTGCGGGAGCTTGATTTTAACTGTCCGGTAGCTCTGGTGATGGGCAGCGAAGACAAAGGGATGCGTCCTCTGGTGAGAAAAAAATGTGATTTTTTATTAACGATCCCTATGGTGGCGAATTTTGATTCCTTCAATGTGTCTGTAGCCGCGGGGATCATACAGTATGAGATTCAGTGCAGGCGAAGGTCTCGTTGATTGCCATGTGGACAGGCGGTTTGCTCCAGGGATGTTTTAAGGATTTAACTTGTTGAAACTGTGTGGAAGATGGTTTATGATACCCCGCAGTCAAATCCATTCCTGAACAAAAGAAAGGACATCTGCTATGCCGGTTTTTCTTTGGGAAGGCACCACAAAAAAAGATGAGGTCAAAAAAGGCGAGATGGAAGCAACCGATGAACTGGCCGTGCGAACGCTTCTGCGCCGTCAGGGGTTCAAATCCATTGAGGTCCGCAATAAACCGAAAGACCTGGCTGAATACATTCCCTTCCTTGCCGGACGCATTAAAGAAAAAGAAATAGTCGTTTTCTGCCGGATCTTCTCCACGATGATCAATGCCGGTCTCCCGCTCATTCAATGTCTGGATCTTCTGGCCCAGCAGGAACAAAATAAGGCGTTTGCTAAGATCATCCGGTCCGTCAAAGAAGACATCGAAGGCGGCACCAGCCTGACGGATGCTTTGAAAAAATATCCGAAAGTGTTTGATGAACTGTTTGTCAACCTGATTGCCGCCGGCGAGGCAGGTGGTATTCTGGATATTATCCTGGGACGCCTTTCCACCTATCTGGAAAAGGCCATGAAGCTCAAGCAGAAGGTTAAGGGCGCGATGACCTATCCCGGCGCAGTCCTGGTCATCTCTCTTTCGGTTGTTGCCTTGTTGCTCCTCAAAGTCATTCCCGTCTTTGAGCAGATGTTCGAAGGCGCAGGCAGTGAATTGCCCGGACCCACCCAATTGGTGGTCACCGCCAGCAAGTTTGCCCAGAATTATTTTCTGATCATTCTGGGTGTGATTATTGTCATGATCATCGCTTTTATCCGATTCTACCGGACAAAAAAGGGGCGATGGATCGTGGATGCCGCTTTGCTGAAATCGCCTGTTTTCGGTCCTTTGCTCAATAAGGTGGCTGTGGCCAAGTTTTCGAGAACTTTATCCACCATGCTGAGCTCCGGTGTGCCGATCCTGGAAGGTTTGACCATTGTCAGTAAGACAGCGGGCAATGTGATTGTGGAAGATGCTTTGTTGAAAACACGCCAAAGCATTACGGAAGGCCGTTCGATCGCCGAACCCCTTTCGGAGACGGGTGTTTTCCCGCCTATGGTGGTGCAGATGATTGCCGTGGGCGAAGCCACCGGCGCTCTGGATTCCATGCTCAACAAAATCGCGGATTTCTATGATGACGAAGTGGACGCTGCCGTAGAAGCGATGACGGCGTTGCTCGAACCGGTGATGATGGTTTTTCTGGGGGGTATTGTCGGCGGGATGCTTATCGCTATGTACCTGCCGATCTTTAAAATGGCATCTGTCGTGGGTTGATTTGTCGCAGGTAAGAAACTGGTCGGGATGGCGCGATTTGAACGCGCGACTCCTGCGTCCCGAACGCAGTGCCCTACCAGGCTGGGCCACATCCCGACACATGTGTGCTTCAATTATATAATTTAGCGGAAAATGTCCATAAAAAAATGGATGAAAAAGGGCCTGCATGATAAAAGGCTCGCATTGCGGGCGCCGGCAATCCGTGC
>JAWOJC010000032.1:0-18385 GCA_046484315.1 Smithellaceae bacterium
AGTGTGACGTTGGTAAACGGCGTCTGAAATCCGACGCGCGTGGGTACGTTGATGTTAAAGATAAATTCCTGCAGCGCCTGCTTGATGTCCTTAATGCTCAAACCGTCGTAACGGATAAAAGGCGCGAGCAGGGTGTCGAAATTGGAAAACGCCTGTGCGCCTGCGGCTTCACCCTGGAGGGTGTAGAAGAAATTCACCACCTGTCCCAGCGCGCTTCTAAGGTGTTTGGCAGGTTTGCTTTCCACCTTACCGGAGACACCCCGGAATCCCTGCAGAAGCACGTCATACAGATCCCAGCCTACGCAATACACAGACAGGAGGCTCAGATCGTGAATATGGAAGTCGCCTTCCGTGTGCGCTTTGCGGATTTCCGGCGTATAGATTTCATTGAGCCAGTAAACCTTGCTGACCTCTGAAGAGATATAATTGTTGAGCCCCTGCAGCGAGTAATCCATATTGCTGTTCTCGTTGATCTTCCAGTCCGCTTTTTTCAGATACTGATCGACGAGATCGACTTCCATTTTATTAGCGATATCGCGCAGGCGGGAATGCTGATCTCGGTAGATAATATAGGCCTTCGCGGTTTTTCGATAGGGGGACTGCAAAAGTACTTCCTCGACGATATCCTGAATTTCTTCCACGGAAAGTATTTTGCCGTTGAAGAGTTGCTCCGCAAGATTCAGCACCTTGATCGTCAGTTTTCGCGCCTCTTTGATATCAAACTCCTCCGTCGCCGCGCCTGCTTTGGCTATGGCATGGGTGATTTTTTCGGCGTTGAATTTAACTGAACGACCGTCGCGCTTGCGGATTTTCGTATTCATGAAGCCCCCTCCCCCAAAGAATCAATATTTATCAGTGTTTTGGAATTAAATGCACCCCCAAGCCCAACATATTGGGGTTGACGCGGATATTACCACTACATATAGGCCGTATCAAGAAAAAAATGTCTCCAGCGTAAAATAACTGTCAGTCATTTAAGATTGCATTTTGAACAGCGCCGGTTTAAGAATCTCCAATAAAGAATGGATGGTGAATTTTGAACATCAATCAGGAAAAAGTAAAAAATGTTAAAGGTTTTTTAGACGAGGCAGAGGCGATCCGCCTCTATGAACTGGCAGTTGAGGCCACAGGCCTTGGACCCTGCCTGGAAATCGGCAGCTATTGCGGAAAATCCGCCATCTATTTAGGCACAGCCTGCCGGGAAAACAACACGGTCTTGTTTTCGCTGGATCATCACACAGGCTCTGAAGAACAGCAGCCGGGCCAGTCCTACTATGACCCGGATCTTTTCGATCCGGCCACAGGTGGCATTGACACACTGCGGTTGTTTCGCAAAACCCTTCGGGACTTTGATCTGGAAAAAACAGTCGCACCTGTGATCGGACGTTCCGATGTCGTGGGACGGGCCTGGAACATGCCTTTGGGGCTTTTGTTCATCGACGGCAGTCACGCATACGAATCGGTCCTGACCGATTATGAACTTTGGGCAAAGCACGTTATGCCGGGTGGCTACCTGATCTTCCATGATATTTTCCCCAATCCGTCCGACGGGGGTCAGGCCCCCTACCTGGTTTACCAAAAGGCCGTGTTATCGGGATTCTATGAGGTATTGCCTCTTTTCAAATCTCTCGGGGTTTTGAGAAAGGAAAAATCGAAGTCTGAAGGCCGAAAAGCCAAGCGCTGAAAGCAAAACGATCGGGATCCATTCTCCTGTAACGCTTCTTTGATTCATACATATTTGTCAGCAGCAGCTTCCCATTACGACAAATATCGTCTTTCTCTGTTTCTTTACCAGTACGCTGTTTTTCATATTCATCAATATCTTCATACACATCAAAGACACCGCACAACATGGCACCGTGCTTGCAGAAAACAGGGCAAATCCCCG
Organism: Smithellaceae bacterium; assembly: GCA_046484315.1. Classification (GTDB taxonomy): domain Bacteria; phylum Desulfobacterota; class Syntrophia; order Syntrophales; family Smithellaceae; genus UBA8904. Next base: position 1,889 of record JAWOJC010000032.1, read on the forward strand.
GAATATTCCAATACGGGAAACAATAACGCGATACGTGTAGCCGGCAAATCAGGACTGCCGGGTTGAAAAGAAACACATCCATCGAGGTTAGCTGATGAAAAATAATTTCTTAGAAGAAAATATGCTGGATCGCTGTGTCTCGGAATGTGAAAAAGCGGTCATTACCCATGTGCTGAAGAAAACGAAGGGCAATGAATCCGATGCGGCAAGGCTTCTGGGATTGTCAGAACGTATCCTTACCCGCAAGGTTCGCAAATATGGCATTGATGCAGAACATTGCACGGAAAGAATGATGGGTGGCGGGTCGTAAATCGGATGGGTCGATGGCGGGTCTTCGGCTGTATATTTTGTCTTTGTTCTAATTCTTATGCCCAGCGCCAGGTACAGCCCTGATCGTCTTGTTTTGCCAGTATATATCCCCGGGCAATGAAATCATTCACTGTATTTTCTATCAGCCGGGGATCGCCGGCAATGGCCTGCTTCATGCGATCGGCAAATATCTTTCTGGAGGCATCGCTTCCGCCGTTTAACAGATACGCCTCAATGGCGCCCAGTTTTTCAACCAGATCTTCTTTGAGAATGGCAAAGGTGATGTTCATCCGGGAATGCCCTTCGACGCGCATATCATCATAGGCTGAATTTCTGCCCGTTTTATAGTTGTCAACGACGTCCTGCCAGCTCCCGGTCATCTCTTTGTCATAGATGGCGACAAAATCGCGGATATCCTGAGGGCTAAGCGCTTTTGTGCGCACGATCGCGTCGTTGGCGTCGTATTTAGACCAATCCCGCGTCAGGATTTCCAGATCATATTGATCCACTTTTTCGCAAAGCGTGGTTCCGGGAAAAGGGGCTAGAAAATGATATCCGAACATAATATCGAGACTTCTGGCAAAGGCGTCGGTTTGCTCCAGGGTTTCTTTGGTATCCCCGGGCAGACCGACCATAAAGGACGCATGCGCCATCATACCCGACTGCCGGCAGATCTCGACCGCCTCTCTGGCCTGATCCAGTGTAATCCCCTTGCGGACACGTTTGAGAACTTCGGGAGAGCCGGATTCCATGCCGAAACTGATGCTGTCGCAACCGGCCGCCGCCATCGCATCAAACATGTCCCGGTTGATGGTATCCACGCGGGCAAAGGCGCTCCAGGAAAATTTCAGATTTCGATTTCGAATGCCGTCACAGATTTTCTTGACCCTTTCTGTATTTGCGGCAAACAGGTCATCGGCAATGTTGATGCGCTCAAATCCCAGAGTCAGAATCTGTTCAATTTCGTCCAGAACCAGATCCGGAGTGCGCCTGCGCAACTTTGATCCGACCATTTTCCGTCCCAGACAGAAGATACAGCTATGGGGACAGCCGCGGCCGGTGATCATGCTGACCGGATAGCCGAACGCGCGGTATCGTGAAATGGGCAGAAGGTGGCGCGCCGGAAGCGGCAGCCTGTCCACATCCATAATAAAGTCGCGTTGTCCGGTACGGATGATCTCGTCCCCTTCGCGAAACGCGATGCCGCAAACGCTTCGCCATTTGCTTTTTTCTCTTATCAGCGGGGCAAATTCAACAATGGTGTCGTCCGCCTCCCCGACGAAGATCACATCGATTTCCGGATAGGTATGCAAGGTCTCTTCCACCGTAAAGGACACATGCGGCCCCCCCATCATGGTAAGGATTTCCGGATTAATGCGCTTGACGTCTCGCAGGATCTTCTGCGCATCGTAGAAATTCATCGTGACGGAACCTGCGCCCACGGCATCCGGTTGAAAGTCGGCCAGTTGCGCGGCAAGCTTTTCTTTAGAATAACTGGAAATAATGTAGTCGAAAATGCGCACATCGCAACCTGCCGCTTCGAATGCGGCGGCCACATAGGAAATGCCCAGCGGGGGCGACGGAAACTCTTCGAGCGGATAGGGAGCCGCAATCACGGCGACACGCATGGCTAATCTCCTTTGCGCGGGAAAAGCATGGATCGAAGCCAACCCAAAAGCGAATTTTTCTCCCGCATAATCCGCTCGACAGCATCGAAATATTCGTTTAGTTTTTGAGGATCGGACATCCACTGCGATCTTTTTTTAATTTGCCTTTCGCAATCGAGATACCGCAGGACCGAGGCCGGATTGCCGGCGGCAATGGCATTGGCGGGAATGTCTTTCACCACAACGGCGCCCGCGCCGATCACGGCGTTTTCACCGATATGCACCCCTTTGCAGATCATGGCGCTGTCGCCGATCCAAACATTGTTGCCGATCACAACTTCTTCCGTGGCGCCGATCGCCGCGCTTCGGTCATACAGGTCATGCCAGTCCGCGTCGGTAATGCAGACATTCTGCGCCATCATGCAGTCGTCTCCGATGGTGATGGCCGTGGCCGCCATGATCCTCGTACCGGGACAGATCAGGCAATGAGTGCCGATGGTAACTTTTCCCGACTTGCCCTCAGCTATCCAGGAGGTCAATCGGATGCGCTTGTCGAGAGTGGCAATTAAAGTGGTGTAGTCTCCAATGCGGATCGGACCGCCGTAGATGTCCACCGCCCGGGGCTTCATGAACATCAGATGCTTTCCGAAGTATTCGCACTGCGGAGCCAGAAAATGCTCCGCATACCATTTTTCGTATTTATGGCTTAACCATTTCAGGTAGTAGGGTCGATGGTCTTTAATCAAGAACGGGCACCTATAGACGATCGCGCCAGAAACGATGGCTGAAGAGATGGGCCGCAGGCGTGATTTTATTGATGGCGTCCCAGGCTAAAATAACGGCCGCCGCCGTCCAGCCGGTTTTTTCTTCCGGCCAGATCACTGCATCAGGAAAGGTCACGCCCATCCAGTAAGAACCATCTTCATAGCGTTTGTCGCTAAGCCAGCTGAAAACTGCTTTGGCTCTTGTGTAATCCTCGATGGCCGTAAGCGTCAGAATCAGTTCAGAGGTTTCCGCCATGGTGACCCAGGGTCTGTCACTCACGCAACGTACCCCCCAGTCCGGCACAACAAACTTGTCCCAGAGATGATCAATACGTTTTTTCGCTTCATCGCCGCGGATCGCTCCGCATAAAACAGGGTAATACCAGTCCATCGAAAAGCGCGATTTAATCATATTAAACAGATCGGGTCTTTTGCAGATGGCCTCGCCTAGTCGACTTTTGGCTTTCTGCCAGCCCGGCCGCTTGATGCCCAGAACATCCGCCACGGCCAGCGCGCACCGAATGCTCATATAGATAGAACTGCATCCGGTCAAAAGCGCCATTTTGTCGACGACGCCTTCCTTGTTTCTTGCCCAGTAGATTTCACCCGCCGGCCCCTGCATTTGAATCGCGTACTGGATGCCCCGCGACATCGCGGGCCACATGGCCGTAAGAAATTGAACGTCGCCCGTGATCAGATAATGATGGAAAACGCCTACCGCCATATAGGCGGAAAAATTTGTTTCCTGTGTGTAATTGATAATTGCACCGTCTTGTGTCTCCGACCACCAGCTGCCGCAGGCGAGCTGCGTGGTCGTCAGCCACTGATACGCAAGCTTAGCTTCCCGGTGATAACCTGCAACACTTAATCCCATCGCACTTTCAATGTGATCCCAGGGATCAGTCTTGCCACCGGCTGACCAGGGGATTTCACCGTTTTCCTTTTGCAGGGACGCGATAAATGAGGCCACCTGTTCGATATCGACCGGCTTTATGGCTTCGATTGAGGATACGTTTGTTTCCATGTTCTCAACCTTTTTTCAAATAAAACACAATGCTTTTGCCGATGAAAGGATTGAGCAACGCTTCGGCCATCCGGACACCGCGCGGTTTGCTCATGATGTCCCATTCGAGAAATCTTTTGTACAATCTCACCAGTGCATGGGTTTCGTTTTTCAGCCCAACCATGCATTTGAGCCACCAGTAAGGCGCATGCAGCGCGTGCTTGTAATTGATTTTCCAGCAGGTGATCCCCTGGCGGTCAAGCATTTTACGCATCTGATTTTTCTTATAAATGCGGATATGTCCGCCTTCTTCATTGTAGTAGGCGGGCGAAATGAGCCAACAGATTCTTTCCGAAAAATAACGCGGCACACTGACGACGAGCTGGCCTTGCGGTTTGAGCACGCGGACCAGCTCGGCAAGCGCTTCTTCATGTTCGTAAATATGCTCGAGCACCTCGGAACAGATCACGCAGTCAAAATATCCGTCTTCAAAAGGCAATGAATTGATATCCGCGCTCATCACCTGAAAGTCCTCCGACTGCGCGTCGGGCATGTTTTTCAGAGATGCCATCGCAGCAGCAACGTCTTTCGGATTGCGGTCAACGCCCACGATTTTCAATCCCGGTAGTTTTGCCAGACCTCGCAAATGACGGCCGCTGCCGCAGCCCGCGTCGAGAATCGTGTAACCCGGTTTTATGTTCAGTTCATGAAAATCAACGGTAATCATGGATCGCCTCGCGATAAACGTCAACCACTTCGTTTGCGGCCTTCTTCCAGCTGAACACCGAATTGACGCGCGCCAGTCCCGCCTGCGCGTATTTTTTTCTGTCTTCAGGAGAATCGAGCAGATGCATGATGGCTCGCGCCAGCGCGGAGGCGTCGGCCGGCGGTACAATCACCCCCGCGTCACCCACGACTTCGGGCAAAGCGCCGCCGGATGTCGATATCAGCGGCACGCCACAGGCCATGGCTTCAGCGGCGGGAATACCGAAACCTTCATACAGCGACGGCACCACAGCAATCGTTGATTTAGCATAGTATTCCGCAAATGCCTCGTTTTCGATGCGCCCGGTGAAATGAACAATATCAGCCACGCCCAGTTTTGCCACCAGGTTTTCAATGATGCCGTTTTCCTTGGGCTGACCGATCACCGTCAGCTTGATCGGACGGCTTTTACGGATCTCGGCCACCGCTTCCAGGAGGAAATTGAGGCCTTTGAGGGGCGTGTCCGCGCTGTTGGTTACAATGAGGGAATTTTCAGGCCGCGGTCCGTTCTGCAGCGGATAGAAAAATTCATTGTTGATACCGTTGTGCACCACGCGGAATTTATTTTCGTCCAGATGAAATTCCCTGGCGATGTCCTTTTTCGTAAATTCCGACACGGTGATAATGTGCGAAAATGTGCCAGCCACTGTCAGCTGCATCCGGATAAAGGAATACCAGCGCCATACACGAAATTTCTGACGCCATGTTTTGGCAACTTTATAATCTTCCTGCCGGTCCACCGTGATCGGGTGATGAATCGTGACGACGGTCGGCATGACCTTACGGGCCAGTCGGCCTATGCCGTAGGACAGGCACTGGTTGTCATGCACAATGTCGTAATCGCCTCTGTGTTTTTTCAGATAATCATAGGCGCGTTCACCGAATGTGAAAGGCTCCGGAAAACTGCCCGCACAGACATTTAAAAATTCATACAGGTTGAGCGGACGGAGCAGATCACTAATTTTCTCAGGCCTGAATAGATGATCGGCGCTGTAGAGATCAAGGCCGGGCAGTTTAATCAGACGGACATTTTCATCCAGATGCGGATAGGGCTGCCCGGAAATGACATCAACCTGATGTCCGAGATCGGCCAGCGCTTTGCTTAAATGTTTGATATAAACACCCTGCCCGCCACAGGTTGGATTACCGCGATACGTCAGCAGGCAGATTCTTAGCGGCCTTGAGATGGAACTGTTTTTCACACACGAACCCTCTGGACAAGCTGTTTTGAATTCTCAAACATGACGGTAATGTCCTGATCGGATAAGCCGGCACCCCGGGCAATTTTTGTCGCCATTTCTCTGCCGACAAAATCACCGGGTACGTGCGCGTCGTTGTTGAGCACCAGCTTCGCGTTCCATTTTCGCGCCGTCTGCGCGACATGCCCGTTGCTGTAACTGTGCCCTCGGCGCGTGGTAATCTCCAGGCAGACATTTTTTTCTGCCGCGAGACGCACTTCTTCATCTGTGATCAGACCGGGGTGAGCCAAAATGTCGACACCCGCTAAAATGGCCGCCCTGTTCGTGCCGGCAGGCACCGGTTCCGTGAGTGTCTCGCCGTGGACAATCAGAATTTTTGCACCGAGCCCTCTGGCTTCAGAGGCCAGTTGCGCGATATCGGATGGGTCGACATGCGTAAGCTCCACACCGGGTAAAACCAGAATGTTGTTTTTTTCGGAGATCTTTGCGCAAACCCTGATCAATCGGGGAATAATGAAATCGACATTGGAATGATCCGCATGATCGGTAATGGCAATAATTTTATACCCGGCATGACAGGCCCGCTGCGCCGACTCCGTAGGAATCAGCACGCCATCGCTGAAAATCGAATGCGTATGCAGATCAATCACTTGAAATACCTGATGCAAATATTTTAAATCTTAAAAACTTACGGTCACTTAGCAGATTTAAGACAGCGAGTCAACAAGGATAAACCCTTTGAGGTCGGATAAAAAGAACGGGCGTTATTCGCTTCTCCGATGTATTTTTTATAACAAAGAACATTTTCCAAATGTTTCCCATGCTTATTGGACCACAACGCCCGCACGACCCACGCCCGCTAGGATAAAACAAGATTAATTTGTGTCTTGACAGTTTCTGCCTAATACCTTATTGTGCAGCTGGTAATACCAAATGCCACATGATTGAAAAAAGGAAAAGCATGCTCGAATCTCTCATTGAACCCATTAAGACAGACAGCCTCAAAGATGTTTTTGTCCTTCGCTTTGAAGAACTGATTCTTTCCGGAAAAATAACAATCGGACAAAAGCTTCCCTCTGAGCGGGAGCTGGCTTTTCAACTTGGCGTGAGCCGCCCGGTTGTACATGAAGGCCTCGTGGAACTTGCCGCGCGCGGGCTGGTTTCGCTCAAACCCCGCATCGGCGCCACGGTCAATGATTATCGAAAAGAGGGGTCCATCACCTTGCTTAGCTCCCTGATTCAGTACCGGAATGGAAAACTGGAACCCGAACTGATGGAGAGCCTGCTGCAGATGCGAATGCTTCTGGAACCGGCTTTTGTTCGATTTGCCGCCCAAAACCGCACCGATGATCAGGTTTACGAATTTTACGACATTCTCAAACAGGAGGAAGCCGCCAATAGAAGTGATGTTCAAAAGATCACAGATCTGGACTTTGATTTTCATTTACTGATCGCCCTGTCTTCGGGCAACACGGTTTACCCGCTCCTTCTTAATTCTTTTCGTTCTGTCTATACGAACCTCTCCAGCCAGTTTTTTAAAGATCCGCAGGTGACGGCCACCGTTCATCGGTATCACCGCAGTTTGATTAAAGCCATTGAATCGAAAAACGCAAAAAAAGCGATGTCTGTTATGAATAAAATCCTTGCCCATGGCGAGGAGCATCTCCGCCTTATGATAGAAGAAGCCTAGCCGCTTCTAACAAAAGGAGATTCCCATGAATGCCGTATTAGCACCCGAACATGTCATCAAAGAACCACGCGGCTTATCTGATCGCATCGCGTGGCTTCGCAATTACTACTTTCAAGGAACCGACCGGTCCTGGAACAATGAATACACATCCTGGACGACGGGAACCCCCTGGGACATCATCTATAATGAACTGACATTTTATATCGTGCCCGAAACGTATCCGCTTTTGAACACAATTGGCGCATCCTATCTTCAGTCCGCACGGCCTGTGCCGCTGCATCCGGATTTCTGGACGTGGTCTTTGGTTGAAAGGCGCGCATGGTTCGTCCGTGAAGTCATCGTCAACCATGTGCCGCAGGAAATCCTGCCCGGCGATCTGCTTGCCGGCGCTCGGTTTAATATTCAGGCCTCCATGTGTTTTACGCAAAAAGAAAGTCGGGAATGGACCAAACGGGTAAAAGGGAAAAAAGGCGCAAGGGCGAAGATGAAGTGGTTTCACGATCACGGCTACGGCAATGCCGGCGCAACCTGCGGCCATCTGATCCCCGGCCATGAGCGTCTGCTGAAGATCGGTTGGAAAGGCGTACATGCGGAGTTGATGTCTTTCTACAATGCTCTTGATGATCGTAAGCGCAGCGCACCCATGGGCGCCCAACTCAAAGCCATGCTCACAGCATCCACCATGGCCGGTAACCTGGCTTTAAAATATAAAAACCTGTGCCTTGAACTCTGCGGCAAAAAACAGGATCCCTCTCGACGAGACGAGCTTTCGACAATGGCCCGAAACCTGAGCGTCGTGCCATGGGAACCGGCAACAACATTCTGGGAGGCCGTGCAGGCGCTCTGGATGAACCACATGCTTGTCATGACCGACGAAAATTATCCGGGCGCAGGCGTTTCATTCGGTCGTGTGGATCAGTATCTTTACCCCTATTACGAAAGGTCAGTGCGCGACGGGATGGACAGGGAATTTGCCAAAGAAATTCTCAAGTGCTTCTGGATTCATGCCAACACGGCCTACGACGCGATGATCCGAAATGGTAATCAGGGCATTACCGCCGGTTTCGGTCAACTGATCACCCTCTCCGGTCTCGGGCCCAACGGCCGGGACATGACCAATGACCTGACCTATCTCATATTGGAAGTCATAGACGAGATGTCGCCTATTTTAGAACCCAAACCCAACGTGCGCCTGCATCAAAACACGCCGGAAGCACTATACGACAAGATTGTCGATATGATTGAAACCAGTCAGGGCGCGCCTTTCCTGTTGAATTTTGACGAACGCTCCATGGCGGGCATGATGCTTGAGGCAGATAAAGCGGGAATCCCGCATCTGATTCACAAAGACAATGTCCATGACTACGCGCCTGTGGGATGCCTGGAAAACACAATGGTCGGCAATGACCGATCCGGCACGGTGGACAATAATATCAATCTGCTCAAAGCCGTGGAACTGGCACTGACCGGGGGAAAAGACCTGCTTCCGTTTTACGATCCCATGACCGGAAAAACCCACCCCGTCAAACAGGACGGTCCGCGGACACCGGATGCCTCGTCTCTGAATATCTGGGAGGATTTCTGGCAGGCGTACGCGGCGCAAACGCGATACATTATTCAAAAATGTGTGGACCTATATGAAGCCTCCGAATCGGTGCGCGCCGATTTTTTTCCAACACCATATCTTTCCTGCATGGTCAAAGGCTGCGCGCAAAAAGGAAAAGACGTCACACAAGGCGGCGCCGAAATCAGCTTCACCACGCTGGAGGCAGTCACCTTTGCCACAACCGTGGATTCCCTGCTGGCCGTCAAATACCTGGTTTTCGATAAAAAGGCCTGCACGATGACGGACCTGTTATCCGCGCTCAGAGCGAACTGGAATGGCCGGGAGGTGCTTTGCGCCATGGCTAAAAATCGCGCACCCAAATACGGCCGTGACGATGACGAAGCGGACGCGCTTGCCCGAAAAGTGATGCAACTGTGGTGTGATGAAACCTGGAAACACAGCACGAGATCGACCGGTCGCAGATACCGTCCGGGCATGCTGAGCTGGAACTACTGGGCCGGCGACGGTTTCATCATGGCGGCCAGCGCTGATGGAAGACGAAAAGGACAGTTTCTGTCCAACGCCATCTGCCCGTCCAACGGGGCGGATATCAAGGGGCCCACGGCCAACACAAACTCGGTGGGAAAGGTGTTGGGCGGAAAAACAAAAAGCGAAAACGGCGACTGGCAGGATTATCTCAATGACCTGCCCAACGGCGCCAGTCATACCATCACGTTCAATCCCGCCATGTTGAAAGACCCGGTGCATAAAGAGAAGTTCAAGGCCTTCCTGAAAGGCTACACCCATAACGGTGGCACGGCTTTGCAAATCAACATTCTGGATCCGGACATGCTCAAAGACGCTCAGGAGCATCCGCAGGACTACCGGCATCTTTTGGTTCGCATTACCGGCTATAACGCCTACTTCACAACCGTGGGACGCGAACTTCAAAATGAAGTCATCCAACGCGTCAGCCACAATAAATTTTAAGGCGGACAAGCAATGACCCAAACGGAAACGAAAACCGGCACGATTCTGGATATTCTGCGCATGTCGACCGAGGACGGTCCCGGCATCCGAACGACCGTTTTCTTCAAGGGCTGCCCGCTATCCTGCCTTTGGTGCCATAACCCGGAAAGCATCAGCCCCAAACCGCAAATCCAGTGGATGCAGGCCCACTGCATCGGATGCGGTACGTGTGTCAAAACCTGCCCTGCGAAAGCGCTGTCGCAAAGCGTGGCAGGCGTGATCATAAACCGGCTGTTGTGCCGCAACTGCGGCTTATGCACCCGGGAATGTCCCGCCACCGCGATGGAGCTTCTGGGTGAAGAATGGACCATGCAGGACCTTGCGGATGAGCTGGTAAAAGACCGTGTCTATTTTGATCACTCCGGCGGCGGCGTAACCCTGTCCGGCGGAGAAGCGGCCCTGCAGACGGAATACTGTCTGGATCTGCTAAAGGAGCTCAGATCCAGAGGTATTCAAACCGCTCTGGATACCTGCGGCCATATTGCCCGTGAAAAGCTCGCGTGTCTTTTGCCATACGTCGATATCCTGCTTTATGACCTCAAGGAAATTGACACGGATAAACACAAAAGATTTACGGGCACCGGCAATGAACGCATTCTGGCCAATGCGATTTTTGCGGCAGACTATAAAAAGAATCATCCTTATCCGAAAACCCTATGGATTCGCACACCGGTCATACCCGATGCCACGGACACGCCCGAAAACATAAAAGGACTCGGCGATTTTATACGGGACAACCTCATGGAGGCTGTCGACCGGTGGGAGCTTTGCGCCTTCAACAATTTGTGCCGCGATAAGTATGAACGACTGGATATGATTTGGGCTTACGCAAAATACGACCTGCCCTCACGTTTACAGATGGATAACCTCATAGACATCGCAAAAAGCCGCGTACCATCATTACTGGTCTGCCGGAGCGGACCCACAAGACTCGAGCATTGCCCCGAGGATAATTCCATCGACCCAAAACAGCCGGACAAGCTTGCCGCGCCGCGCTTTTGAAACTAAGAAAGGATTCCCATGACCGGCAATCACTGTTTTTTGCCATCGGACATGAAGGCATTTGAACCTTCCGAAAAAGTAGGCCTGATCGCCACGGTGACACCCGAAGGGCTACCGCACATCACCCTGCTGACATCCCTCATGGCTTCGAAACCGGATCAGCTGACGGTGGGCGAATTCTGCAAAGGCGCAAGCAAAACGTATATGCAGCAAAATGCGAAAATTGGTTTTGCTGTTCTGACGCTGGATAGAAAGCTCTGGACAGGGAAAGCCCTGTGGACACATTTAAAAAAGGAAGGCCGTGAATATGAGATCTATAATCAACAGCCGATGTTCCGGTATAATACCTATTTCGGCATCAACACGGTCCATTATTTCCAGCTGACGCAAACATCGCAAGGGCAGGCGCTGCCTGTGGCCTCTATTGCCGTATCCGCTCTTCTCACAAAAATAGCCAAAAGCGCCGCCGCCGACCACCGAAGTAAAAGCGTTCTTTCGCATTTCGGAGAAGCTCTGTTCAATCGGCTCGATTCACTTAAATTTTTATCCTTCATTGCCGATGACGGTTATCCCGAAATCATTCCTGTCATTTCGTGTCAGGCGGCCGACTCAAGTCGGCTGGCTTTTCATCCGGGCGCTTTTAGGTCAAAATGGAACCTTCTACAAACGGGGATGACCGTGTCTGTCTTCGGATTGACCATGCAGATGGAGAATGTTCTGGCGCGCGGCACCTTTAACGGTTTTTCCCGCTTTCGGGGCATCAAGCTGGGCACACTGGACATTGACTGGGTCTATAATTCCATGCCCCCCAATCACGGACAGATCTATCCGCCCCTGCCACTGGAAGCGGTTATCAATTTCTAATCTTAAAGTTGATCATTCGCAGATGACATGCCGTAAAAGATATATTATCCTTTGCGCGCTTTCTGAGCAGGAGCAGAACCTTCCAGCCATTGCTTGATCCGGTTGGCGTCCCCGAGACGGGTCAGCTTGCCCTGAGAATCAAGCAGCACAATCAGCAAGGGACGATTTGCCACATAAGCCTGCATGACCAGACACCGACCCGCCTCACCGATAAAACCCGTTTTGGAAAGACCGATCTCCCAACGCGCACTCTGAAGCAGACGATTGGTATTCTGAAATTCCAGATGGCGACGGCCGGTATGAATAACGGCTTTTCTGGTGGTGGTGAATTCGCGGATAAGGTCATATTGGTAAGCGGCATCAATCAAGCCCGCCAGATCTCTGGCGGATGCCACATTTCCGCTTGAGAGCCCTGTCGTATCTTCAAATCGCGTTTCTGAAAGCCCCAGTGATGTTGCTTTAGCATTCATTGCTGCGACACAGGCCGCAAGGCCTCCGGGATAAGTTCTGCCCAGCGCGGCAGCAGAGCGATTATCGGACGCCATCAAAGCAAGCAGCAGAGCATCATTGCGTGAGATTCGGGCCCCTACAGGGAGACGGGATTGACTATATCGAAGCCTATCCACATCCGCCGTATCAATCGTGATTAAATCATGAAGGTCTCTTTCGGCATCCAGGACGACCATAGCCGTCATCAATTTGGTAATCGACGCGATGGGCACTACCGCTTCGGCATGTTTCTGATAAAGCAACTCGCCGGTTAGCTGATCTTTTACCAGTACGGCAGCAGACCGCAAGACAGGCTCCCGGGATAACCGGCCTGCATCTGTTCGGGCAGATTGATGATAGGAGACCGGGATTACCTGTGATTGAGCAATGCCTGTTGAGGCCGGAACCGCCAACAAACCTGCACAAAGAAAAACTGAAATAATTATTGCGTAACACTTTCTTGTCATTATATCTCCGTTTGGTCTTTTGTGGTCTGGTATGGTCTATTTTGATTAATCCGTCAACCATGGATAGCAACAAATGTGATGGACATCACACCTCCGTAAGCCAGCGACAGACTATTTCCATTTTTCGGATGTTTCAGGCTCCCAGGAGGCAGGTGTAATAGAACAGCTTTCGTCCATCGCACCAATGGCCGCCATGTCGGCTGTGGAAATTTCAAAATCAAAAATGTCGGCATTCTCGATGATGCGTTCTTTATGGACGGACTTGGGAATGATCACCATTTCGCATTGCAGCGCCCAGCGCAGCATGATTTGCGGTGCAGTCTTGCCGTATTTTTTCCCCATAGCTATCAGGCGCTCATCGTTCAGACGCATGCCGCGACTCATCGTACTGTAGGATTCCACCACGATCCCGTGCCTGCGACAGTATTCCATCAGGGGTTTTCGCTGAATAAACGGGCTGATTTCAATCTGATTGACCGCAGGCACCACGTCGGTTTGCGCCAGCAGTTCATCAAGATGGCGAATCATGAAATTGCTGACGCCAATGGCTCTGACTCTTCCCGTTTCCTGCAGCTTCACCAGCGCCCGCCAGGTTTCATTGCGTAACCCGGAGACAGGCCAATGGATCAAATAAAGATCCACATAATCCATTTTCAACCGGTTAAGACTGTCGTCGCAGGCCTTAAGCGTCGCGTCATAGCCTTGATCGTCGTTCCAGACTTTGGTGGTCACAAATATTTCACGGCGGGGCACACCGCTTTCCGCAATGCCCTGGCCGACATCTTCTTCATTGTTGTAAATGCGAGCTGTATCGATGTGGCGATATCCCGCTTCCAGCGCCCAGCGGACGGCGTCTTGCGTGGTCTTGCCAACTTCAGATAAAAAGGTCCCCAGGCCCAACCGGGGTATCGTGGTCTGATTATTGAGCGTAGCGGTAGATGTCAGGGTATATTTCATAATCATTACTCCTTCTGTTTACTCTTCAGGAGCATAAAGGTCGCAGATACGCGGCAGATTTGCTTTCCTTTGTCGTCGGTCACAAGGCAGTCACCTACTATCAAGCTCCGGCCTTTTTTGAATACACTTGCCTCAGCCTTCAGCTCCCCGCTGCTGACGCCTGAAAGAAAATTGCTTTTGAGCTCAATAGTGGTCAGGCCTTCATCAGGACTTAGCTGTGTCATCATGGCGTGCGCAATCGCCTCATCTGCCAGAGATACAATCAAACCGCCCTGCATGGCCTTGGCCCCCTGCAAATATTCGGGACGCACAGGCATTTTAAAAACAACCCGCCCATCACCAAGCTGCGTCACACTGATATTGAAATGATCCAGATAGGGATTGAGCCCCTTTGTGCCTTTGCGAAGACTTTCCAGATACAGAGGATAGTTAAAAATAGGACGGCCCTCCCGCTTTCCAGTTATTTGTGATCAATCTGTCAGGTTGGGAATTGTTATATGATAATTTCTGATTTTTTCCAGCTTTTATTTCCGGTTTGCAGACTTGGTGTCGTCCTTTTCGCCTTGTCTTTTTTCAGGCCTCGCGTTTTAACACATGAACGGCTGTGGCTTTGAATGAAGCCGAAAGATGACAGCCTTCTCTAATATTCATCTCTTCGAATGACGTGAGCGTAATGTAGGCTGAAAGAAAAAAGCCACAATCTAAAACGAGTTTGTAGAAATAAGCCTGACGAATAATTTTCTGAACCCGAGCTTCAAAGATATTGCGCGCGCTCGTTTTGCCGGTAACTGCCTGGGCTACAGTGATGTGTTCCGGCCTCAGACAGCAAAAAACCTTGGCGCCCGGGGGATAATTGCCAGCCGCTATAATGTTTCGACCGTTTATGGCAACATCCATAATTCCGTCATGGAGGGTTTTCACCTCGCCTTCGAGGATCGCCTCTGTGCCAACGAACTCCGCCACAAACTCGCTGGCCGGTTTTTGAAAGATGTCCGCCGTGTCGGCCTTCTGGATAATCTTTCCTTCACTCATCACGGCGACATCTTGCGCCAGTCGCAGGGTTTCCTCACGGTCATGGAGCGCAAGCACTGCCGTGATTTTTGTTTTTTCGAGAATATTTTGCAAATCATTGATGATCGCTTCGCGTGATGGCGGATCGAGAGAATTAAACGCTTCATCGAGCAAGATGATTTTCGGCTTGATGGCGAACGCCCGCGCCAGTGACACACGCTTGGCCTCGCCTCCCGAGAGCAATCGAGCCGAACGTTGGGCTAAATGTTCAATGCCAAACTGCGAAAGGGTTTCTTCAACGGCCGTTGAAATTTCTGCGCGCCTCAGATGCCTGAACTTGAGACCCAGCGCAATATTTTTATAAACCGTGTCATTTAAAAGAAGTGGCTCCTGAAACACGACGGCTGCGTTTTGGCGCAGATGCGCATACGACGAGCGGCTTGCAATGGTCTGCGAATCAAAGGATAGCTTCCCGCTCGTCATCGGCAGCAATCCCGCCAGAGCCAGAAGCAGCGTGGATTTTCCCGCTCCGTTGGGGCCGATGAGCGCAAGCGACCGCCCCCGCGGAATGTCGAGTTTTTCAATGTCCAGCACCGTCGCCCTGCCCCGCTTCAGAATCAGATTTTCGACAGTCAGTATCGATTCGTTGGTCATCTGGTTTTTTGCCTTTGCTGAATTTGCGTGAGCATGAAGTTAATCAGGAACGCCAGGAGAAGTAGAATAATCGATAGCGCAATGGCCACATCAAAATTGCCCTTGCCTGTTTCCATGACCGTGGCAGTTGTTAACACGCGTGAATAGCCTTTAATGTTGCCACCCACCATGATAGACGCGCCCACTTCGGAAATGACACCACCGAATCCCGCCATGACCGCCGCCAGAAGCGGCAGGCGGGATTCTTTCACCAGAACCCAGACCATTTGCAGGCGGCTGGCACCTAGCGATAATATCTGCAAACGCAGATTGGGCGGTAAATTCTGAATGGCTGCAAGCGAAATGCCCATGACAATCGGCGTGGCGATGATCGCCTGCGCGATAATCATGGCATAGGGCGTATAGAGAATTTCGAGAAACCCGAGCGGCCCGCTGCGCCAGATCATCATCGTCACAAAAAGTCCCACCACGACCGGCGGCAGGCCCATGCCCGTGTTGATGATGCTGATGACCACCCTCTTGCCGAAAAAATCATTGAGTGCCACGGCGGTACCGATGGAGACGCCGACAAAAAGGCTCATGAACGTGGCTGTCCCTGAGATTTTCAGCGACAGCCATGTAATCCCGAGCACTTCAGCGTCTAATGAAAAAAGCAGTTCAAACGCCTTGATGATGCCTTGTAGAAATATATCCATAACATTCTCAAGCAGGAGTGGTTCAAACCCTTCCCGGCAATTTATTTACCCAAATCTTCCAGTTTCCTGCCCGCATCAGGAAAAAACAACGGCGAGCCAAATTTATCGACACCGAACGTTTTAATCACGTCCTGCGCTTCCTTTGAAACCATAAAATCGGCAAAGGCGCGGGCGCCTTCAGCATTCACTTTCGGCCATTTATCGGCTGGCACTTCCATCACATGGTAAATATTGAGAAGC
This sequence comes from Smithellaceae bacterium, assembly GCA_046484315.1. GTDB lineage: Bacteria > Desulfobacterota > Syntrophia > Syntrophales > Smithellaceae > UBA8904. The sequence goes on from JAWOJC010000032.1 coordinate 18,180, forward strand.
GACGCGTCGCCTTCTACCAGGATCTCCAGAGCGATGTTTTTCTTGAGCGCCAGATACGTACCACGATCGGCCAGCGTGCAGGCTTTCTTTTCCGAGGCGACGTTGAGCGTCTGTCCCATGCCCAGGCCCGTTTCCTGATACCATTTCTGTCCGGCAGGATCAATACCAGCCTGCTTCCAAAGCGTTTTTTCTTTGGCGTGTGTGCC
>JAWOJC010000164.1:0-3476 GCA_046484315.1 Smithellaceae bacterium
GTATTGATCCACCGGCATCCAGTAATCGAGCTTTTTCCGGTCCAGTCCCGGTTTGACATCGCAGTCGGGAGAGCAATAACGATTGAAATACCAAGACGATTCCACAAAGGTGTCCATCGTGTCGGTTTCCCGCGCCGCATGACCGCCGCATTTCGGGCAGGTCGTCTCGATAAATTCCTTCAGCGCCGCAAGCGGTGAGCCGCCTTCGGGGCTGAAGGTGACGTTTTCGGGAAGCACCACCGGCAGGTCTTCTTCGGGAACCGGTACGATGCCGCATTTTTCGCAGTTGATCATCGGGATGGGCGCGCCCCAGTAGCGCTGGCGCGAGATGCCCCAGTCGCGCAGACGGTATTGAATGGTGCGCTTGCCTTTGCCCTGGGCTTCCAGAAAATCGGCGATGGCTTCCAGCACCCTGGTGTTAAGCATGCCGTTGAACGGACCGGAATTCACCAGCACGCCTTCATCGACATACGCCTGGGTCATCGTGGAAGCGTCCAGCTCCTGATCCTTGGGCGAAATAACGACGACGAGCGGCAGGTTGAATTTTTTGGCGAATTCAAAGTCGCGCTGGTCGTGCGTGGGGACGGCCATGACGCAGCCGGTGCCGTAGTCGGCCAATACGAAATTTGCGGCATAGATCGGCATCTCACGTCCGGTGAGCGGGTTTTCGCAGTAGGCGTCCAGAAACAGACCTTCTTTTTCGTAATACTCGGAGGTCCGCATCATTTTGTCCTGTTTCTTGACTTTTTCCACAAACGCCTGCACGTCCCTTTCGCAGGGTTTGCCTTTGGCCAGTTTTGTGACCAGCGGATGTTCGGCGGCCACCAGCATGAAGGTTGCGCCGAAAAGCGTGTCCTGGCGCGTGGTGAAAACCTTGATCGCGCCTTCGGCGCCGACCATCGGGAAGTCCACCTCGCAGCCGTAGCTTTTGCCGATCCAGTTTTTCTGCATCGTCATGACGCGCTCCGGCCAGCCGGGCAGTTTGTCGCAGTAATCCAGAAGCTCTTCGATGTAGGCGGTGATCTTAAAGAACCACTGATCGAGGACTTTCTCGGTGACTTCCCGGCCGCAGCGCCAGCACAGGCCGCCTTCGACCTGCTCGTTGGCCAGCACCGTGTCGCACTTGACGCAGAAATTGACGGTGGAGCGCTTCTTGTAGGCCAGGCCTTTTTCAACCATCCAGAGAAAGAAGAGCTGTTCCCAACGGTAGTATTTCGGTTCGCAGGTGGCCACTTCCCGCTGCCAGTCATAGCTGAAGCCCATGCGCTTGAGCTGTTTTCTCATGTGATTGATGTTTTCGTGTGTCCATGTGGCCGGATGAATTTTGTGCTCGATGGCGGCGTTTTCAGCCGGCATGCCGAAAGCGTCCCAGCCGATCGGATGCAGGACGTTGAACCCTTTCATCCGCTTGTAACGGGCGACGACATCGCCGATGGTGTAATTGCGGACATGGCCGATATGAATTTTGCCGGACGGATAGGGAAACATTTCCAGCAGATAGTATTTGGGTTTGTTCGGATCTTCGCTGACGCTGAAGGTTTTTTCTTCCTCCCACTTCTTTTGCCATTTTTCTTCGATGGTGATCGGATCGTACTTCATAGCTTTGGTGTGCCCCCAAAAGAGTTCAATAATCGGCGAGTTGTCTAACATATTGGCCCGGCAAGCGCAATAGAGGATCACACGCAAAGGCGCACGCAAGGCGAAATGCGTTCAATGCGGGGGTAGGAATGCACAAAAAGAGGGAGACTGCTTACGCCATATGCTTTTTGGCTTCGCGTATTTCCAGGCAGTTTTGCGCCAGTTCGGACACGACGGGGAGGTTGCCCGCGTTGGCCGCGGCCATGGCCAGATTCCTCAGGCCGCCGTCGATGTGCTGGAGAAAATCAGGCTTGTTTTTTTGCAGCCCGAGAAAGCCGTAAGCGCCCAGGGCCTGCATCAGGCGCTGGGTTGCCGCTTCCCAGAAATGGGCGGTGAACCGGGAAAGCGCGTAGTCCGGTGCCGAGACGCGGTAATAAAAAGTGATGAGCTCGTGTCTTTCCTCGTCTGTAAACGTCACATAGGGATCGCAGATGAGCGACGCTAAATCATAAAACGGATTGCCCTGTCTCATACCCTGAAAATCGATAAAGACAGGCCGGTCGTTTCGAAGGAGAATATTCTGGGACTGGAAATCCCGGTGAATCAGGCAGGGGGGGACCTGCTGCAACCGGTCAATGAGCGCGTCTGATTCATGGGCCCATTTGAGGCGCCGGAACTCGGCCAACTCCAATCCGCAAACCGCCCCGACACAATGCTCCAGAAAGTAGTTGTGCTCCCATTGGTAGAGCGCCCGGTCGTATCCGGGGCACAGCTTCAAAGAGACAGGCAGATCCGTCAGCGGATGATGGTGCAGGCGATAGATTTCGGACAGGGCCGTCAGGTAGTAGCGACGCCTCTTGCTCCAGGGCGCGCGGCTTTGCGCATGGAGATCTTCGTCCCCGAGGTCTTCGATAAGCAAAAAACGCTGTCTGTAATCATATGCGATGATCTTGGGCACCGGCAGATCCAGCTCGGTTAAAAAGCGGTTGATCTCCGCCCAGTAAGCGTTTTCCTCCACGTCGGTGCCGTAGCGCATGAAAATGAAACTCCGGCCGTCCATCAGCATCACGCGAAAAAAATGGCGGTCGGATCCGCCTTTCTCAATAGGCTTGACGCGGCATTCGGCAATGCCCAGATGATCGGTTAAGAAATTCCGTATGGCCTGTGAAGTCAGTGGCATCGTTTAACGTCTTTCTGCAAAAAGGCTTTGAATAGAGTCATATTCATCGCGCGTTCCAAGATCATGCCAGAAGCCTTCGTCAATCACGATTCCGCCGGTTGAGCGGGGATGTTTCCGGATGTTTTCGACGAGCGGCAAAATGATCGATTCGATTTTTCCCGCTGTCAGCTTCCGCCAGAAGGGTTTTTCCACAATGTAAATGCCGGCAAAAAGACAGCTTTGAACGCCGGACTGGTGCAGCGTGTTTCTCATATCGCAGATAAAGCCTTCGGAGTCAATATCGACATTGAGCAGCGGCCCCTGGCTGCGCAGCGCTAGCGTGACTTCCGTCCCGAGGTCAAAATGTTTTTCGATGAGCGGCAAAATGGGCAGATCTGTGAGAAGGTCGCCGTTGTAAACGAGAATCCGTTCCTCAAGGTCAATCAGATCCTCGATATTCTTCAGACCGCCGGCTGTGTCCAGCAGGACAGGCTCATGGCGGAAAGTGATCGGAATATCCTGCCAGCGATGGTCGGGAAACGCTTCGGCATATTTTTCTGCGCAGTGATGCGTGTTGACGATGAAGCGCAAAACGCCCGCGGCCCGCAAATGTTCCATCGCGTATGTGATAATCGGCCTGCCGCCCACAGGCAAAAGCGGCTTGGGCATGTTTTCGGTCAGGGGCCGAAGCCTGGTTCCAAGCCCTGCGCCCAAAATGAACGCGGTTTTGATTGGTTTC
>JAWOJC010000240.1:0-23455 GCA_046484315.1 Smithellaceae bacterium
CGTCTGCAAAACCTGACTCTTTTTAAAAAGGAGATTGATCAACAGATAGGCGAGGGAGACATCCGGTATGTGGTCATCGATTTTGCCGGGATCACCTATATCGACAGCGTCGCGGCGCTGGCCTTTATACAAATCAAGAAAAGCAGCGCTCTCCGGAACATCGACTGCTCACTGATCCATCTCAACGATGAGGCCAAAGGCATCCTCAGCGTCATTCACGAAGACGCGCTTATACGCCCGCCGATTAAGCACGGGGATACGGAAAGCAGCATTTTTATTCAGGTCGGACAAGCCGCGCTCTTGATCGCGAAGGACTTTGTCAGCTTCATAGCCTTTATCGGCGAATTGGTGGTTGCCATGGCTTATACCTTAAGGCATCCGCGATCCCTGCGGGTCAAAGACGTTCTCTTTTATATGCAGCGGGCGGGGGTGGACGGCCTGCCGATTGTCGGTCTTATCGGTCTTTTAACCGGCCTGATTATCGCCTTTATGTCTTTTCTGCAACTCAAGCAGCTCGGCGCCAACATTTACGTTCCGGCGCTGGTGAGCTTTGCGATGCTCAAGGAGCTCGGCCCCCTGATGACGGCCATCCTGGTGGCCGGGCGCTCCGGATCCGCCTTCGCCGCGGAAATCGGCACGATGGTGGTCAATGAAGAAGTGGATGCGCTGACCACCATGGGGTTTGATCCGATCCGCTTTCTGGCAATTCCCAAAATTCTGGCCACGGTGGCGGTCGTGCCGATTCTGACCGTTTACGCCGTTTGCTCCGGTATCCTGGGCGGGATGATTATCGGAATGACCAGTCTGGATTTAACGGTGAGCACATACATCACCCAGTCGATCACCACGATTAAAGTCTTTGATATCGTCACCAGCCTGATCAAGGCCGGTGTGTTTGCGGCCCTGATTGCCGCCATCGGCTGCCAGAGAGGATTCCAGGTGCGGTCGGGCGCGCAGGACGTCGGCAAGTTCACGACATCCGCCGTCGTAACGGCCATTTTTCTGATTGTGGTGGCGGATTCTCTATTCGCTATTATGTTTTATTACATGAAGTAAGCGCATCGAGGTGGCTTTTGAACGAACAAAACAAGAATACAATCATCACGGTGGAAAACCTCTCGGCGCGTTTCGGCAGCAACGTCATTTTTGAAAATGTCAGCTTCGAGGTGCGTAAAGGGGAAATTCTCGTCATCGTCGGCGAGTCCGGCTGCGGAAAATCCACCCTGCTCAGAATGATGATTGGTCTGCTGACGCCCCACGCGGGCAAGGTGCTCTTCAAAGGCACCGACATCATTTCGTCGGGAGAAGCGCAACTCAAACATTACCGGCAGAATATCGGCGTCCTGTTTCAATCCAGCGCCCTGTTCAGCTCCATGACGCTGCGTGAAAACATTGCGCTTCCCCTGCAGGAATACACAGACCTCTCGCCGGAGACCATCGCAATGATCATCAAAATGAAACTCGGCATGGTCAATCTCGCAGGCTACGAAAACCATCACCCGTCCGAACTCTCCGGCGGCATGAAAAAAAGAGCCGGGATCGCCCGGGCCATGGCACTGGATCCGCAGGTGCTTTTCTTCGACGAGCTGTCCGCCGGCCTCGATCCGGTCACAGCCGCCGAACTCGACGACCTGATCATCAAAACCAATGAAGCCCTGGGCACCTCTATGGTGATTGTCACGCACGAACTGGAATCTATTTACAAAATAGCCGATAGAGTGTTAATGTTGGACAAACAGGCCGGCGGCATCATCGCCGAAGGCAAGCCCCTGGATTTAAAGCATCAGACAACCGACCCGCGGGTCAAGCGTTTCTTCTGGCGGCAAAAGCCGGATGAATCTTCCGAAGAGAGGTCCTATGTCAGCTAGAGGGTCAAAATTTTTAATCGGACTTTTCGTCGTGACAGGCGTGACCATTTGTGCCGTCGCCATCATCTGGGTGGGCGCGTCGAGGATTTTCATGAAAGGCGCCTTGTACGCATCTTATTTTGATGAATCCGTACAGGGACTCCAGGCGGATTCAGCCATCAAATACCGAGGTGTCGATATCGGAAAAGTGCAAAGTATCCGGGTGGCGCCGGACTACCGCCTGATAGAAGTGATCATGAAAATCGAGCTGGATGGCCCGCTGCAGCACCACACCGTGGCCAGCCTCAAGACGGCGGGCATCACCGGCATTGTTTACATCGAGCTCGACCAGGCTATCCCGGATGAAAAATCCACATCACCTGCGTTATCATTTACGCCGCCTTACCCGACTATCCCCTCGCGTCGTTCGGAAATCAGCCAGTTTCTGGGAGACGCAAGAGATATCATGAAGGGCATCAAGGCCATTGATTTCGCGGGGATATCGGATCAACTGAAAAACACCACCCTGGCCATCGAAAACTTTCTGGAAGGCAAGCCCATGCACAACCTCATGGCGCATCTGGAATCCACCGCCGCCAATCTTGATTCGGCCGTCGCGGGCATCAACAAAACCATCGCCGCAGGAAAGATGGATACGGCGCTCAGTGAAACCCTGGCCTTGCTGTCCGATGCGCGCGGGCTGATCGCACAGGCAAAAAAAGAAATGGACGCGTTGAATCTGGCGGGCAAATCCGCGCAGACGGACGACCTGATCGGATCACTCAATCAAAAGACGCAGGCCATGGCCAATGATCTTCAGGACGCGTCGGAACATTTGCGGATGACATCGTCCAACCTGCAGAAACTTTCAGAGAGCCTGACCCAAAACCCGTCGGATCTGATCTTTGCGCCCGCGCCGCCGCCGCGCAAGCAGATGGAATAACGAAGAGGAATGCATCTATGACCCATCCTTTATCAGCACACAAATACCCACGGCGATCAAACGGTCCGTTGTGCCTGTTTTTTATCCTTGCCATTTTGCTTTTGGCCGGCTGCGCCGGCCGGGGTAAACCGCAATATCAGGTCAACCAGTATCTGTTGGACTATGCCGCGCCGGCCATCGCAATTTCAAGCCCGGTAACAGAAACGCTCCGCCTTGAGCGCTTTGCCGTCGCCGTCGCTTACAACAACACGAACATGGCCTTTCGTTCCGATCGCCTTGCCATTGACGCCTTTAACTATTCCCGTTGGGCGGTGAACCCGGCGGACATGACCGCCGACCTGTTGTTGCGCGACTTGCGGGCCGGCGGCTTTTTTGCCGCGGTTTTTTCGCGCTATGAACAAGACAATGGCCGCTTTGTGCTTCAGGGCGCTGTGGAAGAATTCTATCTGGATATGGCCCCGTCTTCGAAAAAAGCTGTGCTCAGCCTGACCGTCACACTCAAGGACCTCAGCCGCAAGGAAGCAGCCCGAAGGATTATCTTTCAAAAGAAATATGCCGCGGCGGAAGCGCTTACGGAGGAAACCCCCGGGGGATTCGCAAAGGCGATGAGCAAGGCCATGCAGGGCCTGACGGAAGAAATTCTCAAGGATATTTACAGCGGCGCGCAAAAAGCGCAGGCCGCAAGACAAGCGCCGTGAACATCAAAACCATCGACATCCGCACGCGCGCCCGGTGCGAAATGATCGACATCACCGACACCGTCCGATCCGTGGTGGCCGAAGAAAAAATAACCGACGGCCTGTGCCTGGTGTATGTCCCTCATACCACCGCGGGAATCACCATCAACGAAAATGCCGACCCGGATGTGCCGCGCGACATCCTCGCGGCACTGGAAAGAGCTGTGCCCTTCAGCGCGAGCTATCGTCATGTCGAGGGCAACTCCGCAGCCCACGTCAAAGCCTCGCTTGTGGGCTCGTCCACCACCGTCATCATCGAAAACGGCCGCCTCGCGCTGGGGACCTGGCAATCCATCTTCTTTTGCGAATTCGACGGCCCCCGCACACGCCGCTGCATCATTAAACCGATTTGACTCAGGCAATGCAATTAATGAAACGCAAATCATCGGCTGGTTTTTTAAGCCGGGATAAAGCGCGCATCAATCGCGCCTTCAGGACCGGACCATTAACCTGACTGTGGATTGTTGAGCAATTGATAAAAAAGTTTCGTCGTCATGGAGATGTTCGTAGCCGAACTGAAAGCAAAATTTCTGAATGTGGGAGAAAGATGGTCATATTCCTGCTGGAGCGCCTCGCTGTCGAGAAGATCCGCTTCAAAATCCTTCGAGGTCATCACGGAGGCGGACAGGGGTTCATGGCCAAAAGCCATAAACGGAATTTTGCCGAAGACATCGTCTCGCCCCAGGGACAGAAGATTGACATCCCCGTTGGGACCTTTGCCGATGATATCGGCAGTGCCTTTTTTTATAATGTAGAGATCGGTACTGGTTTGAAATTTTTCCTCATACGTCTTGTTTTTCGGTAATTCTTTCGCATAAGCCCCGACATAAGCCCCGACGGCATTGTCGTTGATCATTCGCAACCGATTGTCAAGGCTCAACAGGATCTTCCTGAATTCCGGCGACAAATCTGAATACTCCTGATACAGAACGTCTATGTCCAGTATGCACAACTGAACGCTTCCTTCGGCAATCGCGGTGGCGCTCCGTTCATACTCGCCGTATAAAAACGACCCCATGGTGCCGATAAAACAGCCTTCGCCGAGTCTGGCCAGGGTGATGGTACCCTTCGGTGTCTCCCTGGTGATCCGGACCGTGCCTTCGCAGATAACCCACAGCCACTTGCCGGGCTTCCCCTCTCGCACGATCGTCACACCGTCCGTGTAATGATTTTCTATGGTGACATAACGATAATCGACCAGAGGGCCTTTGATGGGATGCACAAAATCCATCATGCTGCCGTCGGGACCCGTTTTTTCCATGTCTTTGGCATCGAATGGACCCTGGCCGAATTTGACGATTTCCCCGTCATCGAGCAAACGCAAAGCACCCATAACGGTCTCCATGGTGCCTTGTTTAATCTCCAGATCGATCCCGGTTAAATCCTCTTCGGAAAATTCATACTTCCCGTCTGTCCATCCGAACAGCGCATAAACCGCGTCAAGTCCTTTGAGTCTGCCCCAGGAGGCATTGACCGGATTGCCCCGCATGAAATACACAATCCCCAGATCGGCCGAATACTGACTGCGCAACGTCAGCGTACCGCTGCAATGGTTGCCGCCAAGCAGCTGAAAAACATCACCAAGAGACAAGAAAAGCAGACTTCCGGAAAATACAATATTATTGGCCATGGCAACTCGTTTCCATTTTTTCATTATTCAATCCGCAGGGCAATATAGAAAACACGGCCCTTTATGTCAATAGAATCTTAGCCCCAGAAAGTGCGTTTCGTCCAGGACTCCTCTACACGGGCTCTGCAGCAACCCACAGCGCTCTTCTTGCTTTGATGCGCTAACTTTCAGCCTTTCTCAATACGTCCAGCATCTGTTGATGTATCAGGCCGTTGGAGGCGACAAGGCCCTGCGAATTCAGACGCCAGGGCAAACCCGCCATATCTGAAACGCGACCGCCGGCCTCTTCCACCAGAAGACAACCTGCCGCCGTGTCCCAGGGCTTGAGCCTGAGTTCCCAAAAACCGTCAAAGCGCGAGGCGGCCAGATACGCCAGATCCAGCGCGGCCGCGCCTGCACGGCGGATGGCCTGAACCTTCGTGGCCATCGCATTGAAGTAATTCAGGTTGTTGTCGGGGTTCACCCGGATGTCATAGGGAAACCCGGTGGCCAAAAGCCCGGTCGAAAGATCCTCCAAAACGGATACCTGCAATTTTCTGCCGTTGAGATACGCTCCGCCGCTGCGTTGGGCGAAAAACAAATCATCCCGGGTGGGATCATAAATGACGGCCACAACCACCTGCCCCTCCTGCTCCAGCGCAATGGAGACGCAGAAGAAAGGAAATCCGTGCGCGAAGTTCGTTGTGCCGTCAAGAGGGTCTATAATCCAGCGCGTACTCGCCTGTTCGTTTTTTGCCGCCGATTCTTCAGAGAGAATGCCATGATCGGGATACCGGCGGCTGATGGCGGCCATCATCAGATCTTCGGACATCTTATCGGCTTCCGTCACCAGATCGATGGCACCTTTATAGTGAATGTGATGCCGGCGGGTCAACCTTTCCATCAGCAACGCGCCCGCCTCGCGGGCTATCTTTTCGGCAAACACTTTGAATTCGGTCATGAATCGTTTTCCCTCCGGCCATGTGAATCAGACGCCTTTAATCACAACCGGATGAAAAAAGGTAGTCTCATCTTAAACTTGCACTGCCCGAAATTTAATGTTAAGCAAACAAAAAAAATGTTGATTTGTGATGGGTTAATGACGACAGAGCAAGGCATGGAAGCAGGCGGAGTCGATTTGAAGGCGGCACGGGAAGCGGCAGGCCTGACGCTGAAGGATATGTTTGCGCGCACGCGGATCAGCGTGGCTGTTCTTGAAGCGATAGAAAACGGTGACTTTCATCTGCTGCCCGTCCCCATCTACACGAGAAATTTCATTAAAACCTACGCCGAGTCGCTCAACATTGACGGCGCCCTGATTTTAAAACACTACGAAGATCACCTCCATGCACGCCGGATGATGGAAAATGAGGCAACCCTCAAAACCGCTGAGGAAAAAAAATCTTTTCTGAAGCGCGTGGCCCCTTATCGATCATACCTGTGGGTCTTGCTTATTGTGATCGTATTTGGGACGATCGCGCTCTTCGTGTCGATAAACGACCGGCCCGAACCGGATATGCTGCAAAGCAACGCACAAGCGACACTGGCCGCGGCGCGGGATATTCAGACTCAAGAAGAAGCGTCATCTGCAACCGATGAGGCGCCCCCGGGCTTACCTGACGGGCAGCCCCTCCCCCAGGACGAAGCGGTTGCCGCTTTGGAAATGCAAACCACGCAGGCAGTCCGGCCGACTGCACAACCCGCGTACACCGGGGCCGGTGAAAATCCATCAACGCTGATCGTCACGGCACTGGAAGAAACATGGATCCGCATTACAGCGGACCAGCAACCGCCGTTCGAAGCCCTGTTGCAGCCGGGAGAAAAAATTTCGCGCAAAGCGTCAAAATTTGATATGGATATCGGTAACGCGGGCGGGGTAAGAATTATGTTTCAGGGAAAGACCATTGATAACTTAGGCCAGTCAGGACAGGTGATCCACTTGCGCCTGCCGTCTGCACAATAAAACGAAATAAACGAGGTTAAATTATGTTTGGAAGTTTAGGTATGCCGGAATTATTGATTATCCTGGTTATTATTGTCATCATCTTCGGTGTCGGAAAACTGCCGGAAATCGGTTCCGCCATCGGCAAAGGCATCAAGAATTTCAAAAAATCCGTCAATGAACACGACGACACCGGCAATAGCCCGGCAAAAAAAGAAGATAAGTAGACGGCCCGTGTTTCCGGCTGTTTAAGTAAAAACCGGGAGACTACCTATAGATTTCTACAGGAGGCCTCCCGTTTAAATATCCCTGTTGCGGTGATTTTTCTTTGTCGATTAAAAAGGCACATCCTCCGAGGAAGCGCCGCCCGCGACAGGCCCTGCGTCTTCGGCCTTGTTCTGCCCTTTGGAATCGAGCATTTTCATGTCGTTGGCCACAATTTCCGTGGTGTAGCGCTTCACACCGTCTTTGTCATCCCAGGCTCGGGTTTGAATCCGGCCTTCAATAAAAACGAGCTTCCCCTTGACCAGGTAGTTGCCGCAGATTTCGGCCAGTTTGCCGAACGTCACAATCCGGTGCCACTCCGTTTTCTGCACTTTTTCGCCGTTTTTATCTTTCCAGGTTTCATCGGTGGCCAGGTTAAAGTTGGTCACCATGGTTCCGTCAGGTGTGTAACGGACTTCCGGGTCCTTGCCCAATCTACCGACCAGGATCGCCTTGTTGATCATGTCTACCCCCCTCGCGAAAATAAAGTGCGTGGAGCATACATAACAAAGGCTTTGGTGGCAAACAGTATTTTCAGACCGGTCCCAACGGCCAGGCAAATCCCGACAATGTGACTTGACTATTTAACTAAAAAAATATATCCAGACGGACTTTTAAAAAAGCGGAGAAAATATGGAAGACAATGACCTTTTAAAGGTCCGGCTGGAAAAAATCGCGGCCCTGAAGGCCGCCGGAATCAACCTGTACCCCAACGATGCAAAACCCCGGCACACCACCTCGGGCATCCTGGCCAGTTACGGCCAGACCGGAGGCGACGCGCTTGCTGAATTGACTGAAACCTTCTCGATTGCAGGCCGGCTGATGGCGGTGCGCAATTTCGGCAAGGCGGCCTTTGTAAAGATTCAGGACCGGAAAGGCCGGATGCAGTGCTACGTCGCCAAAAACATCTTGAGTGAGTCGGATTTTTTTCTATTTAAGAAACTGGACATCGGTGATGTCGTTTATGTGTCCGGAAAGCTTTTCCGCACCAAAACGGATGAACTGACGATTGAAGCCACCTCACTGAGACTCATGGCCAAATCAATTCATCCACTGCCCGAAAAATGGCATGGCCTGACCGATATCGAAACACGCTACCGTCAGCGGCATCTGGATTTAATTTCCAACGAATCGGTGCAGGAAATCTTTTACCGGCGCAGCCGGATCATCAAACTCATGCGTCAGTTCATGGACCTGCATGACTTTCTTGAAGTGGAAACACCCATGATGCAGCCGCGCGCCGGCGGCGCCATGGCCCGTCCTTTCAAAACCCACCATAACGCGCTGGATCAGGCTCTTTATCTCCGGATCGCGCCGGAGCTCTACTTAAAGCGTCTGGTCACCGGCGGACTGGAAAGGGTTTACGAAATCAACCGGAATTTCCGCAATGAAGGGATTTCCACGTTTCACAACCCCGAATTCACGATGATGGAGTTTTACCAGAGCTACGCAACCTACGAAGACCTGATGACCTTCACCGAAGAACTCTTTGGATTCATCGCGAAAAATCTTTTCGATGGTCTGAAATTCACCTACCAGGGCACTGAAATCGATCTGGAACCGCCCTGGCGCCGTCTTCCGGTCAGAGACGCGCTCATCGACATTGCGGGCATGAGCGCCTCAGACCTGGACAACCGCGATAAAACGCTCGCCTTCGCCAGAAGCGTCGGCTGCGACGTCAAAGACACAGATCCGCTTGGGAAAATTCACATGGCCATTTTTGACGAAACGGTGGAAAAGAAACTGATTCAGCCGACCTTCGTCACGGATTATCCTGTGGCCGTATCGCCTCTGTCACGCCGGTCCGACACCAACCCGGACCTGGTGGATCGCTTCGAACTCTATATTTGCGGCCGGGAAATCGCCAACGCCTTTTCCGAATTAAACGACCCAGCCGATCAGCGAGACCGCTTTGTCCAGCAGCTCAAAGAAAGAGAGGCCGGCGACGATGAGGCCCACGAAATGGATGAAGACTACATCCGCGCGCTGGAATACGGCATGCCGCCGACGGCCGGCGAAGGCATCGGCATAGACCGGCTGGTCATGCTGTTTACCGATTCCGCCTCCATCCGGGATGTCATTTTATTTCCGTTGCTTAGAACCAGACAGGACTGATCCGGGCCTCGCGGGCCACGACAACGCAGGAACACTTGTTTTTAAAGCAGGGATGATGCAATGACCTACGAATTTTTTATCAGCAAACGGTACATGAGAGCGAAACGCAAACAGATTTTTGTTTCGATCATTACCCTTATTTCCATTCTCGGCATTACGCTGGGCGTGGCCGCACTGATCATCGTCCTGGCCGTGATGAATGGCTTTGAAGAAGACCTCCGCACGAAAATCCTGGGCATGCGCTCGCATATCGAAGTCACCACAGAGATGACCGGTCCGATGAAGGACTATCAACTTGTCCGACAGCAGATTGAACAGATACCGGGGGTGGTCGCGACCACCCCCTTCATCTACGCGCAGGCGATGATGCGCAGCGCAAACGGCGTGACCGGCGTCGTCGTCCGCGGTCTGGATACACAAAGCGCGCTTAAAGTGCTCAATCTGGGAAAGATCCGCGAAGGCCGGCTTGAGCATCTCAACAGCCTGCCGGCCGACATTCAGCCGATTGCGGGCGAGAACGCGGGCCTCGACGGCATCATGATCGGCCGGGAAATGGCCCGCAATCTGGGACTTTCCGTCTATGATCCCATCACCATCATTTCGCCTTCCGGCGGGATTGCCACGCCCATGGGCATGGTCCCCCGCATGCAGAAGTTTCTGGTCGTGGGCATCTTTGAATCGGGTTTTTATGAATACGACTCTTCGTTGGCCTTCGTGTCCCTCGCGGCCAGTCAGAAATTCATGGACATGGGCGACGCGGTGACCGGCATTGATATCGTCGTCAACGACATCTACAAGGCGGATGTAATCGGCCGTAAAATACAAACCCACCTGGGATTCCCCTTCTGGACGCAAAACTGGATGCAGATGAATAAAAACCTGTTTGCCGCCCTGAAGTTGGAAAAACGCGTCATGTTCATCATCCTGAGCCTGATTGTTCTGGTTGCCGCGTTCAACATCATTTCCGCGCTCATCATGATCGTCATGGAGAAGAACAAGGATATCGCCATTTTGAAATCCATGGGCGCCACCTCCGCTTCGATCATGCGGGTCTTTATCTACCAGGGACTGATCGTCGGCGCGATCGGAACATTCTTCGGCTGCGTAGGCGGTCTGACCGTCGCCCTGAATTTGCAGAAAATTTCTCTTCTCGTGGAAAAAATATTTAATTTTCAGATATTGCCCGGCGATGTCTACTACTTGAGTGAACTGCCCTCCAAGGTCAACTTCGGCGATGTCGGCATCATCGTGCTGGGCACGCTGGTGATTTGTTTTCTGTCCACCATCTATCCGTCGCTGAGAGCCTCCAAGCTGGATCCGGCGGAAGCGCTCAGATACGAATAAAGATCGCGAATAGGACACTATGATCGTACTGGAAGATTTATCCAAAACATTTATTAAAGATGGCAATCGCATCGAGGTTCTCAAGGCGCTGAATCTGGAGATCAAGACGGGCGAATCCATGGCCATCCTCGGGGTTTCGGGGGCGGGCAAAAGCACGCTGATCCATATCCTGGGTACGCTGGACCACCCGACATCCGGTAGGTTTTCCATCGACGGGCAGGATATTTTTGACTGGCGCGAAAAAGAAATCGCCCGTTTCCGCAACACGCACATCGGGTTTATCTTTCAGTTCAACAACCTGCTGCCGGAATTCGACGCACTGGAAAATACGATGATGCCGGCCCTGATCTCGGGCCTGCCGAAAAAGCAGGCGGCCCAAAAAGCGGTCGAACTGCTTGCGAATGTGGGGCTGACACACAGATTGAAACACAAGCCTGGTGAGCTTTCCGGCGGGGAGCAGCAGCGCGTGGCCATCGCGCGGGCCCTGATCATGGAGCCGGATATCCTGCTGGCGGATGAACCGACAGGAAACCTTGACACGGAAACAGGAAAAAAGATAGAAGACATCCTCGTCGATTTGAATGCGACACGAAAAATCACGCTGATTGTGGTTACGCATAATCAAATGCTGGCGGAAAGAATGAGTTCCAGAATCGGTTTGCGTGACGGGAGAATACATGATGTCAACTAGACGCTCACTTGGTTTCGCTTTTTGCCTCCTTTTGGGGGCGCTTCTTTGCCTGACGGCGGGAGCACACGCGCAGACACAAAAAAAAATCACCGTCCTGCCGTTTGAAGTCCACAGCAGGGATGGCGGCGCGGCAATTCAGACATCCCTGCTGCTTCAGCTGAGCGCCGAACTCAGAAAAGAACGGCAGCTGGACGTTGTGGATGCAGGCCCCTATGATCAAATTAAAGTACCGGTCGACCCGAAGACGGCGCTGAAGGTCGGGGGGGCGCTGGGCGTGGATTATGTATTGACCGGATCCGTCACGCAGTTCGGCGGCACTTTCAACGTTGACGCGCGCCTGACCGATGTTACGGCCGGTGCGGACCTTCCGCAGATATCCGTTACCGGCAAAACCGCAGACGGCATGGACGCTCTGGCGTCACGTCTGAAAACAGAAATTTTGAGCCGCACGGGCCTGGTGCACATCATCGTCCGCGTGGACATCGCAGGAAACCGGAAAATCGGCGCGTCCGCCATCACCGAAAAGATTAAAAGCCGGACCGGGAGGGTTTTTAGCGAAGCGGATGTCACTGCGGACATCCGGACGATTTTCAAAATGGGTTTTTTTCTGGATGTGACCGCGTCAGTGGCCACGGAGGCGGCCGGAAAAGTCATTACCTTCACCGTGCAGGAAAAAGGTCTGATTTCTGAAATACGCATCATCGGCAACAAGGCGCTCAGCCAGGACGATATTCTCGACGCCATGACGGTCAAAACCCGCCAGAGCATCAACCAGGATCAGATCAAAACGGATATCCAGCAAATCAAGGCCCTGTACGACACCAAAGGATACTACAACGCCGAGATCTCGGAAAAAATCGAGCGCGACGGCGAAAAGGACTTCCGGGTTATTCTGGAAATCGCTGAAAACGACCGGGTCTATGTCCGGTCCATCACATTTGAAGGCAACGAAGCTTATTCGAACAAACAACTGGTCAGCATGATGACGACCACCGAGCGGACGCTTCTGGGCTTCATCACCGACACAGGCGTGCTCCAACGCAACCAGCTTCGCCTGGATGCTCAAAAAATCAACGCTTTTTATTTCAACAACGGCTTTATCAACGCGCAGATCGGCGAACCGCAGGTCACCTTTGACGCCAAAGGCATTTACATCAAAATTCCCGTCCGGGAAGGCAAACGGTTCAAAGTCGGCAAGGTCGGCATCTCCGGAGATGACCTGGAAAAGCCGCGAACGGACCTGCTGGCCCAGTTGAAAACCAAGCAAGGCAACCATTACGACCGCGAAGCGCTCATGAAGGACATGGAGGCACTCACCCAGACCGCTCAGGATGAAGGCTATGCCAATGCTGAAATCAACCCCCGGATTCACACCAGGGAAAGTGAGCAGCTCGTCGACGTCGATTTCCAGATCAGCAAAGGCCTTCCGATTCATATCTCCCGGATCGGGATTTCCGGCAATACGATCACACGCGACAAGGTGATCCGACGCCAGCTGTCGCTGTTTGAAGGCGATCTTTACTCGAGTACAAAGCTCAAAAACAGCTATGAGCGCCTCAATCAGCTGCGCTATTTTGAAGAAATCGACATTCAGACCGAAAAGGCCGCGGACGATAAAATGGACGTCCATATCCGCGTCAAGGAAAAAAACACGGGTATGTTTATGATCGGTGCCGGCTACAGCGCCGTTGATCAGGCCATTATCATGGCTCAGGTCGTCCAGCAGAATTTTCTCGGCTACGGTCAAATCGTCAGCCTCAAAGCGTCTTTGGGCTCTAAAACCAATAATTACGAACTGTCCTTTACGGAACCGGCACTTTTTGATCTACCGCTGTGGTCCAAAGCCGACATCTGGAAATACAAAAAAGAATATGATTCCTATACACTCGATACGCGCGGCGGCGGCCTGACCCTGGGCTACCCGCTGCTCGAAAGAATCACCGGCTACGTGGGCTATCGTCTGAGCATTGACAATATCCAGGACGTCAATGAGCAAACAGCCTCACAGTACATCAAGAATCAGGCAGGCGAAAGGACCACCAGCTCGCTGACCTTCACCCTGGGTCGTGACACCACCAATGATGCCATGTTTCCGTCGAAAGGCAGCAAAACCAGCCTCTCTGTTCAACAGGCGGGCGGGCCTCTGGGCGGCAATTCTCATTTCACAAAATATATCACCTCAGCGTCCGCCTATTACCCTCTGTTCTGGGATTTGGTCTTCTGTGCGAAAGGCAGGGTGGGGTTTCTTCAGAACAACGACGAGGACGATTCGAAAATTCCGATTTACGAGCGGTTTGTGCTGGGCGGCATCACCTCCCTGCGCGGCCTGAGATACGTCGGCCCCACCAACCCCGGCACGGCCGATGTCATCGGCGGCACCCGGATGCTGAATTTCAGCCTGGAGCTGATTTTCCCGTTTATCCGGGACGCGGGCATGAAAGGCGTGGTTTTCTATGACGCGGGCAACGCCTGGAACAGCGGTATTCATCTCAATGATTTAAGACAAACAGCAGGTGTCGGCCTGCGCTGGTATTCTCCGATCGGACCGCTCAGGCTTGAATACGGATGGGTCCTGGATCGTGGCAATCTGCAAGACGATGCCACCGGTCGTTGGGAGTTTACCATCGGCATGTTTATGTGATAGAGGGGGTGAAGCTTGTGCTTCATCGGACAGATACATTAACCACAGAAAGGAGTCATGTAATGAAAAAAAATATTGGTTTGATCGCAGGATGCATCCTGCTTGTGCTTGCGTGCAGCAGCGTATCTTTTGCCCAGGATAAAATCGGCTTTATCAACGTCCGGGAAATCATCAAAAACTCGAACGCCGGCAAGAAGGCCGCCGACGAATTCAAGAAAATAGCGGACAAAAAACAGGCGGAAGTCACCGCGGCGGAAAAAGAGCTCCAAGCCATGAAAGACGATCTGGAAAAGAAGAGCTCGATTATGACGGCAGCCGCACGACGGGAAAAAGAAACGGATTACCAGAAAAAAGTACGCGATTACCAGTTGCTCATCAACGACGCACAGGAAGACTTGGGGAAACGCGATCAGGAAATGTTCCAAAAACTTATTCCGGACATCTGGAAGGCCGTCAGCGTCATCGCGCAGCGAGAAAAGCTCACCCTCGTCCTCGACGTCGCCACCCTGCCGGTTCCCTACTATGACAAAAGCCGGGACATCAATAAGCAGGTTATCGAGGAATTCAACAAAACCTCCGGCGCTAAAAAATAGTTGTTACAATCCACGATGAAAAAAAGTATTCAGGACATAGCCGCCCTCATCGGCGGTCAGGTGATCGGAAACCCGGACGTAACCGTCCGGGATATCCGTCCTGTGGAAGAGGCAGGCGAAGGCGATTTGACCTTTATCGCCGATAAACGCTATGCAAAACTGCTTAAAACCACGGCCGCCACGGCCATTCTCGCTAAACCGGGAACCGAGGCCGCGGGCAAAAACCTCATTCTCTGCGAGGATCCTTACGCCGCTTTCGGAAAACTGCTGGCGATATTCTATCCTCCGGATCACGGCGCCGCAGGCATCAGCCCGGATGCGTACATCGAAGAGGGCGCGCTGGTTTCCGACCAGGCCACCTTGCTTCCCCGCTGCGTCATCAGCCGCGGCGCCCGCGTCGATCGGGGCGCAGTTATCTACCCCGGCGTTTACGTGGGCCGCAACGCCGTCATCGGAGAAGACTCGGTTCTCTATGCGAACGTTACGGTTTATCATCACTGCCTGATCGGGAAAAGGGTGATCCTGCATTCCGGCGTTGTCATCGGCGCGGACGGGTTCGGCTTCGCCTCGCCCGGTGTCGCCAACATCAAGATCCCGCAGGTCGGCATCGTTCAGATTGACGATGATGTGGAAATCGGCGCCAACACCACGGTCGATCGTGCAACCATGGGAAAAACCTGGATCGGCCGCAATGTGAAAATTGACAATCTCGTTCAAATCGCGCACAACGTGGTCATCGGAGAAAACTCGGCCATTGCCGCTCAGGCGGGTATTTCCGGATCCACGCGTCTGGGCCGCAGCGTCATGATGGGCGGGCAGGCAGGCATCGTCGGCCATCTGACCATCGGCGACCATGTCATGATCGCCGCCGCATCCGCCATTCACAGGGATGTCGCGTCCGGACAGATTGTCGGCGGCGCGCCTCATCTGCCCTATCAGGAATGGCTGAAAGTGGAAGCCTGCCGAGCGAAACTACCGGAGATGCGCGCAAAACTCGAGCAGGTATCCCGTCAGCTCGAAACACTTAAGAAACAAATTCAGAATCCCGGCGAAGGTTGATGAAAAAAATGAAGATACATCCAACAGCGATTGTCGCATCGGACGCCCGACTGGAAGAGGGCGTGGAAATCGGTCCATACGCGGTTATCGGTCAGGACGTCACCATCGGACGAAACACGATCATCGGTCCGCACGCGGTTATTGACGATTACACGCAGATCGGAGAGGGCTGTCATATTTTCCAGTTCTGCTCGATTGGCGCGCCGCCACAGGATTTGAAATTCGGCGGCGAAAAAACCAGAGTGATCATCGGCAATTTTAATACCATTCGCGAATTCGTGACGATTCACCGGGGCACCACCGCAGACATCGGCATGACGTTGATCGGCCATCACAATCTGATTATGGCTTACTGTCATATCGCGCACAACTGCATTCTGGGCGATCACATCATCATGGCCAATGCCGCCATGCTGGCCGGTCATATTCCGGTTGAAGACTGGGCCATCATCAGCGGCCTGACGGGCATTCATCAATTTACGCGCATCGGCGCCCACTGCATGATCGGCGGCGCCTCCGCCGTCGTCAAAGACGTGCCACCCTACACAATCGCCTCCGGCAACCACGCAAAGCTGTTCGGTCTCAACCTGATCGGATTGAAAAGACGCGGGTTTCCGGAAAACGTGATCGATGCCCTCAAGGATGCCTACCGGATCGTCTTTAGATCCGACATGGTACTGGAGGACGCGTTGGAAAAAGCGACCCAAGAAGTCGAAGACTGCGCGGAAGTCCGTCACTTCCTCCAGTTTATCAAAGAATCCAAAAGAAGCGTTTGCCGCTGAAAGAAGAATGATGACCGAAAAAAAGAAACTGAAGATAGGCGTTGTCGGTATAGGACATCTGGGAAACTACCATCTCCAGAAATATGCTCAAATTGCATCCTGCGATATTGTCGGCGTAAGCGACTCACAGGCGGACCGGGCCCAAAAGGCCGCAACACTGTATAACTGCGAGGCATTTTCCGACCATCGCGCGCTCATCGGCAAAGTGGACGCGGTCAGCATCGCCGTCCCCACGGGCTTCCACCATGCCGTTGCCAGAGATTTTCTGGCCGCAGGCATTGATGTGCTCATTGAAAAACCGATCTGTTCGACGGTGGAAGAAGCGGACGACCTGCTCGCGCTGGCCCAAAAAAACCATCTCGTCTTCCAGGTGGGCTTTGTCGAACGGTTCAATCCGGCCATCATGGCGCTCGAAAAAGTCATTACCCGGCCGGTGTTTATCGAAGTGCACCGCCTGCACCCCTTCTTTGAACGCGGCACGGATGTCGACGTGATTCTGGATTTGATGATTCACGATCTGGACCTTATTTTAAAATTTGTCCACTCCCCGCTGACCCGTGTCGAGGCCGTGGGCGTTCCCATCCTCTCGGACAAGATCGACATTGCCAATGTGCGCCTGTCGTTTGCCTGCGGCTGCATCGCCAACATCACCGCCAGCCGCATCAGTGTCAAGACCATGCAGAAGCTCCGCTTTTTCGGCCCGGAAGGCTACCACGCCGTGGATACCCGCAAACGTGAAATCCTGTCGCTGTCCAAAATCACCAACGGCGAGGGC
Organism: Smithellaceae bacterium; assembly: GCA_046484315.1. GTDB lineage: Bacteria > Desulfobacterota > Syntrophia > Syntrophales > Smithellaceae > UBA8904. The sequence continues at coordinate 17,343 of JAWOJC010000240.1, forward strand.
AAGCAGCAGATCATTCAGAATAATATAGAAGTCGGCAGCCACGATCCGCTGGAAGAAGAAATCCGCGCGTTCGTCGAAGCGGCCCTCTCCCGGTCCGCCCCGCCGGTCACCGGCGAGGATGGCCGGCGATCGCTTGCACTGGCCGTGGACATTCTGCAGAAAATGAAAACACATGAGGACATTCAACTATGATCCCGATGGTCGATTTAAAAAGACAGTATCTCGCATTGCAAAAAGAAATGGATGCAGCCGTCCTGGATGTCCTGGCGCAAACGCAGTTTATCCTCGGCCCCAATGTCGTCGCGCTGGAAAAAGACATCGCCGCCTATCACAAACTGCCGCACGCCGTCGGCGTGGCCAACGGCACGGACGCGCTTCTGCTCGCGCTGCGCGCCTGCGGCATCGGACCGGGCGACGAAGTCATCACCACCCCGTTCACCTTTATCGCCACGGCGGAAGTGGTGGCAACACTCGGCGCGAAACCGGTTTTTGTTGATATCCGTCCGGATACGTTCAATATCGATCCGGATAAAATCGTCGCCGCCATCACCCCTCGGACCAAAGCGATCATTCCCGTTCATTTGTTCGGGCACCCGGCGGACATGGACCCGATCATGGCGATCGCGCGCCAGCACGGCCTGAAAGTTATCGAAGACTGCGCCCAGGCGTTCGGCGCTACCTACCGGGGACAGGCCGTCGGCAGTTTCGGCGACGCGGGCTGCTTCAGCTTCTTTCCGAGCAAAAATCTGGGAGGTTACGGAGACGGCGGCATGGTGGTCTCCGCGTCCGACGACATCGCCGCCGGGATCAGGATGCTGCGCAACCACGGCAGCCGCGAGCGCTACTATCATGCCGAAGTCGGCTATAACAGCCGCCTCGACGAAATGCAGGCTGCGATTCTACGCGTGAAACTCAAACGCATCGACACGATGAACGAGGAGCGACGGAAAAACGCCGAATTGTATTGCCGGGCCATCCGACGCGAAGATGTGATCTTGCCTTCCGAAACCCCCGGCAGCAGGCACGTCTACCACCAGTTCACCCTCCGCGTGAAAAACCGCCAGGCCATTGCCTCTGCGCTTGCGGAAAAAGGCGCCGCGTCCGCCGTCTATTATCCGGTCCCGCTGCATCAGCAGGAGGTATTCCTGCGGATGTATCCGGCGGCAGCCGCGCTGCCGGTCAGCGAAGACAGTGCAAAGGACGTTCTTTCCCTACCGATGTTTCCGGAATTGCAACCGGAGGAAATTCGGCTGATTGCCGATGTGATCAATAATGTCAGATGAAAATCAAAATCGCCTCGCCCCGTCTTCCGAACAGCGCGTTCTGATCGTCGCGGGGGAGGCTTCGGGCGATCTCCACGGCGCCGGTCTGGTTTCGGAAATGCGAAAGCTTGATCCGGGCCTGCAATTTGCCGGCATCGGCGGCAACCGGATGCAGGAAGCAGGCGTTGACCTCATGGCGCATGTCTCCGACATGGCCATTATCGGCATCAAAGAAATCCTTCCGAAACTCGGTTTTTTGCGCAGAACGATCCGGGATCTGAAAAAACGCATGGACGCCTGGAAGCCGGATCTGGTCATCTTAATCGATTACCCTGATTTCAATCTTAATTTTGTGGCCAGGGCCGCCAAGAAAAGAAAAATTAAAATCTTTTACTATATCAGCCCGCAGGTCTGGGCTTGGCGCAAGGGAAGAATAAATCAAATCAAGCGTCTGGTGGACCGGATGGCTGTCATTCTGCCATTCGAAGTGGATGTTTACGCGCAAAAGGGATTCGTCGTCGATTTCGTCGGTCATCCGCTTCTGGACATGGTCAAAACGGACCTGTCCCGGCCGGCAGTCAGGCGCATGCTTAGACTGGATGAAAACCGCACGACCATCGGCCTTCTGCCGGGCAGCCGGCGGGCGGAAATCCATAAGCTGCTGGGCGACATGCTTGATGCGGCGCGGATCATCAAGGAAAACATTCCCGACGCCCAATTCGTCCTGCCGCTGGCCCAGACGCTCGACGAAGAAATTGTGGCAGCCCCCATCGCCGCCGCGGGCATCCCGGTCAGGATCGTCTCCGGACAAGCCTACAACGTGATGGCCGCCCTGGATCTCGCCATCGCCACGTCGGGCACGGCCACGCTGGAAACCGGGTTGATGGGCGTCCCCACGGTGATCATTTACAAAGTGCCGCAAATCGAGTATTGGATAGGCAGAATGATTATTTCCGTGCGCAACATCGGGCTTTGCAACCTGATTGCCGGAAAAACGATTATGCCGGAACTGATTCAGCAAGATGCCTGCGGCCCGACCATCGCGAAAGAGGCGCTTGCGATTCTGCAAAACGAAGACAGAAAACGTCAGATCATCGATGACCTCGCCAAGATCCGCGCAAGCCTGGGCTCTCCCGGCGCCGCATCGCGCGCGGCCGCCATCGCCTGCGATCTGCTCCACCGGGAAACAGCCGGAAACTGACACAAGGATAATGCTATGGAAACATTTAAAAGACTTTTAAACATGGCCCGGCCCTACACCATGCGTTTCATCTTCGCCGCGATATGCATGATCGCGGCGGGCGGCCTGCAATCCTCGCTGGCGCTGGTATCCAAGCCCGCGATTGACGAAATCTTCATGAACAAAGACATGAGCGCGCTCAAATGGGTACCGTTTGCCATCATCGGCATCTTTCTTTTCAAGGCCCTTTGCAATTACGGCCAGGTCATCCTGATGAGCTCCATCGGACTGCGCATTGTCGCGGACCTGCGCAAGAAGCTCTACGAATGCATTCAGATGCAGTCCTTGTCTTTTTTCGCCGAACATCCGACCGGCCTTTTAATGTCGCGCATCACCAACGACGTCCTCTCGGTTCAATCCGCCTCGTCGGAAGCGGTGACCGCGCTGGTGAAAGACACATTCACCCTGGTGTGCCTCGTCGGCGTCATATTTTACATCGACTGGCAGCTTGCAATCATCGCGATGATTGTCTTCCCGGTCACGATCTATCCGATCTCCCGCTTCGGCAAAAAAATGCGCAAGGTCACAACCTCCACGCAGGTCACCATGGGCACGCTGAGCTCGCTGCTGCAGGAAACCATTTCCGGCACGCGCATCGTCAAGGCGTTTTGCATGGAAAAATACGAAAGCGAACGATTCGGCGAGGAAAACGAACGGCTCTTCAAACTGAACATGAGGGCCGTTTCGGTCAATGCCATTTCCAGCCCGCTGATGGATTTTCTGGGTGGCCTGGGCATCGCCGCCGTCATCTTCTATGGCGGCTACAATGTTGTTGCGGGCACATCCACCCCCGGCACCTTTTTTTCGTTTCTTGCCGCGGCGCTCATGCTCTACGAGCCTGTGAAACGTCTGACCAACGTCAACAACACGCTCAACCAGGGCATCGCGGGCGCGGACCGCATCTTCAGCATCATCGACCGCACACCGGACATCGAAGACCGGCCCGGCGCAATCCATCTGCCGCCCATCCGCAACAACATTGTTCTCCAAAACGTGATGTTCCGCTATGAAGAAACGCCCGTGCTCAAAAACATCAACCTCGACCTTCGGGCGGGTGAAACACTGGCCATTGTCGGCATGAGCGGCGGCGGAAAAACCTCGCTGGTCAACCTGATTCCGCGGTTTTACGATGTCTCCGAAGGAAAGGTGATGATCGACGACCACGATATCCGCGACGTCACGCTGCAATCGCTGCGCGGCCAGATCGCCATTGTAACGCAGCAGACGATTCTGTTTAATGACACAGTCCGCAGCAACATCGCTTACGGCGATATCGAACGGACCGAAGAGGAAATCATCAGCGCCGCGAAAGCCGCCAACGCCCATGACTTTATCACCAGACTGCCCAAGGGCTACGATTCCAACATCGGTGAACTGGGCACGAAGCTCTCCGGCGGCGAAAAGCAGCGCATCTCGATTGCTCGGGCACTGCTCAAGGACGCGCCGATTCTCATTCTCGACGAGGCCACGTCCTCCCTGGATACGGAAGCCGAAATTGAAGTGCAAGAAGCCCTCGATAATCTCATGGCGGGGCGCACCACCCTGGTGATCGCGCACCGGCTCTCCACGATCCGCAAAGCCGACCGGATCATCGCGCTGGTCAGCGGCCAGATCGTCGAGGAAGGCACGCACGAAGAGCTGTTGGCGAAAAAAGGCGAATATTACCGGCTCTACAATCTTCAGTTCAAAGACGAAGGGAACGGCAATGATCGACTGGCCAAGGATCTGGAATGACGACACACGCCGCCTGAGTCCCGTCCGGATAACCCTGTCTATTCTCTCCCTGATTTACGGACAGGCTGTTTCACTGCGCAACCGCCTGTACGACACGGGTTTTTTTGCGGCCCGGCGCCTGCCCTGTCCGGTCGTCAGCGTCGGCAATATCACCGTCGGCGGCACGGGAAAAACCCCCTGCGTCATTCTGATCGCGAAAATGCTTCAGGCGCAAGGCTACCGGCCTGCGGTCATCAGCCGGGGCTACGGCGGGAAAAGCAAAGCCCCCGTTCATGTGGTTTCCGATGGAAAAACCATCCCGGCTGACGCCGGCATGGCCGGTGACGAACCCCTCCTCATCGCGCGCGCGCTCCCCGGGGTTGCCGTCATCACCGGCGCAAAGCGCGTCAATACGGCGCCTATCGCCATTGAGCGTTTCGGCGCGGATGTGATCCTGTGCGACGACGCATTTCAGCACCGCCGGATTTTCCGTGACATCAATCTCGTTTTGCTCGATTTCGAAAGGCCGCTGGGCAACGGCCATCTGCTGCCACGCGGCGAATTGCGAGAATCTCCCACGGGCCTTTGCCGCGCCGACGCGTTTGTGCTCACGCGGGCGGCAACCGACAAACCGATTGCGCCGGAAATTTCCGGCATTGCGCAAAAAAACGGGATTCCCGTTTTTCGCGCCAGGCATCAGGCAGTGGAACTCCTGCGCGGAAACGAAAGCGAACGCCTGCCTGTCAAGGCGCTTCGGGGGAAAAAGGTTTGCGCCTTTTGCGGCATCGCAAGGCCTGATTCCTTTGAAACAACCCTTCTGGCCTCCGGGGCCGAACTTTTGTCCTTCCTGCCCTACCCCGATCATCATGACTTCGACCCGTTTGACCTGGCCGAAATTCAGAATAAATTCAATGCCTGCGGCGCGGACTATCTGGTCACGACGCAGAAGGACGCGGCGCGCCTTGCGCATTGCCCCGATTTTTTAAACATGATATGGGTTGTGCGCATGGAGATGGAAATGATGGACAATCAAGCCACGTTCGAGGCGTGGCTGACAAAACGCCTGAAAGCCGCTCGCCGCGGATAGCCCTTGTATCGTACGGATGGATCTTCAAGTGAAAAGAAGCATTGCCAAATTTATCTTCCGCATGATTCCGCTCGGCGTCCGCAGGGCTCTGTTCTCGGCACTGGCCGGGCTGTTTTATTATGTCTCGCTCAAACACCGCCTCATCGCGCTGCACAACATCTCGCGCGCCTTCCCGGAAAAACCGATCGATGAGGTGATTCGCATCGCCAAAGCGTCTTACACTGTCTTCGCGCTCATCGCGGCGGAATTTTCCGACATTTACTATCTCGACCGGGCGTCCCTCGATCAGTGGATCACCATCGAGGGCCTGAACAAGTATCTGGCGGCCAGGAAGAAGGGCAAGGGCGTATTGCTCTTCAGCGGGCATTTCGGCAACTGGGAATTCGGCAACGCCGCGCTGGCCATCACATCGGGGCCCCTGGTCTTTGTCTACCGCGTATTGGACAACGCTTTTGCCGAAGAAACCACCACATTCGTGCGGGCGCACCACGGCATCCGGCAGATTCCCAAAGACAACGCCATGCGGCCGATCATCCGGGAATTGAAAAAAGGCGAAACCGTCATGCTGCTCATGGATCAAAACGTCGCCTGGTACGACGGTATGTTCGTTGATTTCTTCGGCCGTCCCGCCGCGACCACCACCGGCGTCGCGCTTCTGGCCATGCATACCGGCGCGGCGGTCCTGCCCGTCTTCACCCGGCGGCTGCCTTGCTTTTTGTTTAACATTGTCATCGGAAGTAAATTTGTCTGGTTCTACATCGAGGTATATCACTTTGTATTTGTCTAAATCTTGATACATTAAATAAATTAA
>JAWOJC010000046.1:0-2698 GCA_046484315.1 Smithellaceae bacterium
TGTGATTGGGCAGCTTCATGTCGGGCAGGAAAAAGTCGGTCAGAATACCGATTTCGTCATAACCCAAAATGTAGCGGGCGGACGTCGTACCTGTCATACGCGGATTGAACTCAAAGACCTTCCAGCGGGACTGACCGTCTTGTTTCAGCTGAAGGTTCAGGGGACCATACCAGCCATCCCGGTAAAGAGCCCGGGCATATCGAAGAACTATTTCTTCAATGTCAGGCACCTCAATTCTCCGGCTGTATTCAGCGCGGCCTGAAACCATCGTATTGATGCTGATAAAGACCTCGGACACTGTACCGTCGGGCGAAAGGGTCACCTGCGCGGCAAACTGATTTTTTTCCGGAATCTGGAAAAAAAGAGGGACACCGTACCGGATTTGCCTTGCGTATTGCTCGAAATCCTGCATCGGCCCCAGGTATTCCTGGAATAAAATTTCTGTGTCCCCGGCCTGTGCAATGAAACCGTCCACCTGTTCCTGATTTAAAAGATAGCGTACGCCCAGCGATCCGAAACCCCATCTGGGCTTGACCAAGAGCGGAAAAGAATGCCCGCGCAGAAAAGATTGCAACCCGCCTTCGTCACACGATCCGCAACACAAAAAGGAATCGGCAAATGGCAGTCCTTTTTCGAAAGCATACTGGCAGCTCAGGTACTTATCCTGCATCATGACGGCCAGCCCGGCCTCACCGAAAGGAATTTTATTTTTGAGATCCGGCGTCCGCTCTTTCAATGCCGCAAGAAAGGCCACGTCATGATCGCGTCCGGCTAAAATCATGTCCGGATCCTCTTTTGCGACAATATCCAAAAGCCGGCCTTCAAAACTTCCGGACTGATCAAGCGGAGGCACCAGGTAACTGCGGTCGCAGCGAAAAATGCGGGTATTGGCCGCATCCGCGTCCGTGCCAATGACTTCGATCCGGTCGCGCTTATGGACAAGACAGTCAAGGATATTCTGGCCGACAAGGCTGCCGGCGCTGGTAATGAGCAATTTCATTTTTCTTCGCATGGGGAAAAAACTTTCTATGAATTTTGTCGCCGGTCAGGCAAATGAGGACCGGCAATGCGCTTCACGAGCGATGAAGGGATCAATGGGAATCCGGACATTAATTAAAGACACCTTACTCTCTCCGAGGCAATGGCGGATTGCATTTTGCAGCGATCGTTCGTCCATGGCATCCATCACCACGGCACCAAGCGAGCGGCCAAAAGCGCTCCAGTCTACTTCCGTGATCAGGGCATGGGCCGCCACGTCACCGGAAATTCTGGCGAATCTTCGGTGAATATTACCCATGCCGCCGTTGTTGCAAAGCACCACGATAACCGGAATACCGTATCGAACAGCAGTCTTGATTTCAATCCCGTGCATCTGCATGCAGCCGTCTCCGGTCAGGATGACGACCGGCTCCTTGCGGCCCAGCTTGGCACCGATGCCGGCCGCAATCGCCCATCCGGTCGGCGCGGTCACAGACGCTGAAAAAAAAGTTCGCGGCAACAGGGCCTGCCAATCGGTCCCCGCGAAAATCCGATGGGTTCCCGAATCCACATAAAAGAGCGTCTCGGCAGGCAGTTCCTGACGCAGGATTTTCATCAAAACGTCGGGGGCAATCATATCCTTGCGTTTCGCGCCTGCCTGCTTAGCATCCGGCCACGTTTGCGTCAGGGATTGCAGCCAGGAGACGCGGCCGTTGGGGCTGTAAGGCGTTGTTTTCAGGGCCTGATGCAGACGCTCGACCAGATTAATCGGGTCATGTTCATGGGTTTCAACCACGCCGGAAGGCTTGAAAGACGAAGGGAAATTAATCAGAAAAATCCTTTTCCCGGCATAAAGATCGGGATGCCAGTTGAGCGTGTTTCTTTCATTCTGCTCAACGTCAAAACCGATGATAGCATCCATAGGACCAGAAAGAAGTGCGTTGTTGGCTTTTGAGCTGCCTGCGTAGCCGAAATTTCCGAGTGACAGGGGGTGCGTCTCCGGAATGAGCCCCTTGGCGCCAAATGTGGTCACCACGGGAAGATGAAACTTTTCAGCAATTTCCACAATCGAGGCGGCGGACCGGTCATTGTTCAGTGCCTCCCCCGCCCATAAAACAGTTTGGGAATCGCCCGCAATAAGATCACATAACGTGGAAACCAGAGCATCCGCATCGTCCTTATCGGATGGTTCGAACATGGAAGCTTCAGAAAGCAGCGCAGGAACCTCAAGCATTTCTTTGAAGAGATTGTATGGAATGATCAAATGCGCAGGCCCGCAAGGCGGTAACAAAGCCTCCCGAATCGCGCGGGTCAGCAAGGTGGGCAACGCATCCAACGTTAAAATCCGGGCTGAAAATTTGGCGACGGCAGCATAGACAGCGTCATCTTTCGACCCCAGATCCCCCGCGCACTGAAACGCAGGAAAAGTCTGCAGAGAAACCGGAACATCGCCCGTTATGATCAACAACGGCGTCCGTTCGATTCTGGATGTACTGACAGCCGAAACCAGATTGCCTGCCCCCGGCCCTCCGATAGCGGCCACGACGCCGAGCGTCTGGCCCGCTCTGCCGTGGCCATCAGCCATGAACCCTGCCGAAAGCTCGTGGCAGCAAACAACGGGTTGGATGCCGCAAGAGGATGTCGCCTCAATCAGTGGATCAATGTGCGCGCCCGGCACCGTAAAGAAATACCGAACGTTCCACTGTTTCAGTGTTTTAAG
>JAWOJC010000091.1:0-3282 GCA_046484315.1 Smithellaceae bacterium
GAAAGAAGCAAAAACAATTCGGCATGTTCCTTGATCGCCGACTGCACAAACAGCGTGCTTTTTTGCGGATCAAGACCCGCGGCCAGCCAGTCCATGACCATCCGGATACCATTGTCATGGATGGATGCCGTCGTGCTGTATTCGCTGCTGATCGCGTGCCAGTCCGCCACAAAATAAAAACAGTCATACCGGCGGCTGTTTTGCAGATCCACCCAGTTGCACAAAGCGCCGTGCAAATTGCCCAGGTGAAGCTGTCCGGTCGGTCTCATCCCGCTGAGAATTCTTTGTTGAACCACAAACCCCGTACTCCTTCATTTAGAATGGCGCCCATCAATGCACTAAGGCCTCCGATTGTCAACAAAAAATGCGGAGGCCTTAGCTCAATACGTTTACGAAACGCGATAATTATTTCACTTTGTCGGCCAGCGTCTTGCCGGCTTTGAATTTAACCACTTTCTTCGCGGGAATCTTAATGGTTTTGCCCGTCTGAGGATTCCTGCCTTCTCTTGCTTTTCTCTTCACGACCGAGAACGTGCCGAACCCGACCAATCCCATTTTTCCGGTCTTTTTGAGCTGCTTCGTGATCGCCCCGACATACGCGTCTAACGCGTCGGCCGCCGCCACCTTGGTAATGCCTGCCTCATCCGCAATAACCCCGATCAATTCTGCCTTCGTCATGCTCTAAAACCCCCCTTTCCTAAAGAGTAAAGTGTTGAGTCCTGCAGCCGGCCGCTTCAAGCGGCCGCCCCCCCGCGCTTCATTTTTGATCCGGACCGAATGGCCCGCTTGCAGTATCCGCGCCGGTTCGACACACTCCAAAACCTCACAACCGGCTAATTTCCTCACTTCGACAAGATTGATTTGCTTGAAACTCGCGCTAGGCCTAACACAAAAAAAAGTAACCCGCAAGAAAAAAGTCGCGACACACCGCTTTTTGCGCCCCGACGGTCAGACGCGCCAGACCTTTCACCTTGGATTGCCATCTTTGACAAGCGCCTTGCCTTGTGCTAGAAAGCCGCTCACCTGCAACGGGTTTTGCCGTATCGGAAAATTGTGTCAGGACAGAAAAAAAGAAAGGCAAACTATTTCATGAAATACTCAGCCAAAGAACTCATTCAAGGTTGGATCATTCTTTCACGTCCGCCGTTTCACATTACGGCCATCCTGCCTTTCATCCTGGGAACCTTCCTGGCTTACCGCATCAACGGCGCCTTTAATCCGGAGGTTTTTGTGCTGGGCGTGATCGGCGTCATCTGCGTCATGATTTCCACCCATCACGCAGGCGAATACTTTGATCTGGCCGAAGACACGATTGCCGCAAGGCAGCACAACAACCCCTTCGCAGGCGGCACGCGCATGATTCCCCAGGGCAAAATGCCGCCGCGTGTCGCTCTCGTCACCAGTATCGTGTGCTTTGGCCTGGCGGCGGCCGTCGGCCTTGTGCTGCAGTTCATTTACAAAACCGGACCCTGGACGCTGGTGCTGGGCGGTCTGGGCGCTCTGCCCGGTTTTTTCTACTCCACCGAACCGATCCGCCTGATCAAACGCGGGGTGGGCGAACTCTTCATCGGCTTTTGCTTCGGCTGGCTGCCTGTTGCCGCGTCTTACTACATCCAGACCGCGACCATCGCGCCGATCATCCACTGGATGTGGATGCCGATCGGGTTTTCGATTTTCAACGTCATCCTGCTCAACGAATATCCCGACTACGAAGCGGACGAGGCCACAGGCAAAAGGACGCTTTTATGCCGCATCGGCAAGGCCAGAGGCAAGGCGGTCTACATCGCCTTCAATCTTTTAACCTGCCTGACCATGCTGATATCCCCGATCTGGGGCGTCCCGTTTCGGGTGGTTTTCTTCTATCTGCCTTTCGTCGCCGTCGCGCTCTTTATCGTGTTTTCTTTGCTTCGCAATCACCACCTCGACGAAAAAAAGCTGCAAAAACTCTGCGGCATGAACATCATCGTAAACCTGGGCACCTCACTGGCCTATATCCTCGCGTATATTTAAAAGCGAGGATATGCCTTTCGCTGCCAGGCAAAAACCTGTGACGCAGGATGCGCATATCCTGGATGTGATTAGCATCACAATATATTCGCAGAAAAATAAATAAAAGACCTTCCTTCACATTCAAGTTTCATCGCGCAAAAGCCGAATCATAAATAAACATGCTGGAGGAAAAGGTGTTTGTAAAACCCCGGATCTTGGTCGTCTTGCTTAGCGTATTCTTGTTGTTGCCGACATCTCTTTCCGGTTGTGAACCCACACACCCGCAAAAGAAAACGGAAGGAAAAGTTTCAACCTTGCAAGCAAAATCTCCTACGCTGCAGGATACGGCCAAAAGCGGCGTTTCCATGCGAGCTTTATGGACCGTTTCCGGTTTTTTCATCCCGACAGATAGTGACGCAACCCAAGAGCAGGCACGCACGTTGCTTTTTAAACCTCTCGATATCGGCGAATCATGGATCACGTTTGACGGGAAAACATGCCATAATTTGACTTTTACTCATGAAACAGTCAATCCACAAGACGTTGCAAAAAGCTATTTCGGAGCAATTCCGGAAGCTTCGGGTAATACTGATATAGCACTGAATATTGTCAAAACCGACTGCGATATTCACGGTTTTTCTGAGTACCTGCGCCTTAAAGACCGGCGTCTGGTCATTAAAAGAGATGGCGTGTTTTTTTATTTTCAGCCTGCAGTAGATTACTGACAATCGCTATCTTCAGGTAAAGATTCTAATGGGAGATACAAGAAAAATGATAACCCCTGCTAAAAAATCAAGTCTTCTTCTAATCTTCATGCTGGCTTTCATTTCGGTGGCGCACGCACAGCCTTATAGGGATTTCTCCATACCTGTGCCCCTTGCGCCTCAACTGTCCAGTGACGGCAACACCCTTTACAACGCAGCCGCACCGATCCCAGTCATGACAGACCCCAATCCGTCGCCGATCATGACGCGCGTTCCCATGGCCATGGACGCCGCCATGCTAAACATGGAACCACAGGCATTGACCGCGACATTTGCAATCACCTATATCGCCGATGGCGGCAGTGATAGCTGGGGCCAGCCCTGCACCACTTTTCCTGAAGAAGCCAAAGTGGTTTTTGGAGCCGCAACAGCCATCTGGGGCAGTTATTTGAATTCGACGGTTCCCATCACGATCAGAGCCTGCTGGGCAAATTTAGGCGCCAGCACACTGGGCTATTCAGGCGGCGGACCGCTGCATCGAAACTTCAGCGGGGCCCCGCTACCCGATACCTGGTATATCGGTTCACTG
>JAWOJC010000139.1:0-30755 GCA_046484315.1 Smithellaceae bacterium
TCAATGGCCCTGACCATGACAATTACCTCCCGTGAAACAAAAAATGCATGAGGCAGGAAGTCCTCAGGTATGTCATCGTCAATACGATAGAATTACTTAAATTTCCGCCCCTTTTCGTTTTGGTTCTCCCGATAGGGGATGGCGATCGATAAAATGCTCATACTTCCTTCCGTGCTGATATGGACACACGCTTTGTAACGGTTTAAGACGACGAGCGATAGGATCACACCATGATCGACCGACGTTTTCGTCACAGGGTGCATGCCACCGTCCAGAAATTCCAGCGCGTCGGCCACCGTTCGTTCGGGCATGGCTTCTCCACTATACTTGATGGCCACAGAGACATGCTCGTCGTCGTGATCGGTTGCGAGAAAAAATTCCCTTTCGGTGCTCTGGAGGGCCTGATTCATGGCAAAACGGATCAAGCGCCAAAACGCCAGAGACAAATCCGCCATTTGCCCCTTAAACTCCGGCGATTCGGAATCGAACTCGGTCTCTTTTCTCACCTCGTGCTTGAAGTCCAGATAAAAGTTAGCAAAACGCATTTCTGCGGCCAAAAGTTGTGAAATATTGATCCGTTCCTCACCTTTAGCCGCCAGAGCGTAAAATTTCCCCGATACATCGCGAAACATTTCAAAAAAGGCATCCGACTCCTGACTAATGGAACGGATATCGTTTTTCATCCGATTTAAATCCTCCCTGAGGACGGAGGCAGTGTCGGGAAACTGTTCTTCCAATTTGCGCACATGTTCATCAATCCGTCGCTGAAGGAGTTTCGAACGCCCCATAATGCCGTTTAGGGGGTTGGCGAAATTATGAAGGATGCCGGGGATCAGCTCTCTGATAAACGTCGCGATGAAATCATCTTCCAGTGCCTGATATATCTCGCCTCTTTCCATTATCCCCTCCTCAGGATTATCTCTTTTACCGGCATCTGGAAATCTCCCTTTGCCGGCAGGCCTGTTCCATATCACATGATAAAGTAATTCGTAAAATAAACATTTTTGACGCTGTCGTCACCCAGCAGTTTTTTTATTTCATCCGCCATTTCAATTTTCAATTTCTTGCGTTCTTCGACCGATCTCAGGGAAACCGACGTTCGCGTTTGAGCCACCCGATAGATGACCTTTCGTATATCCGCGTTTTTCTCCAGTTCCTGCATATTTTGATTGTCCGCCACATCCACGGCGACATCGCACATCAACACTCTGGTTTGCCGGTCGTGTCCGGCAAGTCGATGATAAAATCATTGAAATGCGCGAAACGGACGGGTTTTGTCTTTTCCACAGGCTGGTAACGATTGATGTGATCATCAAATAAATTCTCCCGGGAGATGTCCCCCTCCGGTTGAGTCGTTATAGTATCCTGAATAGAGGTAGCGGGCGTTTTCGATAAGAAATATATCAAGACCCCTCCGGCAATCAGCAGCAAAACCACCACCGGCACCGCGATCAAAATCAGTTTATTGAACGCCCATCTTTTTTCTCCGGCGGAGGCGATCCCGGCACCTTCCAAAGCGACATCGGCTCTCAGGGGAATGTCCAGATCGGGAATGTTTTCAAGAATGTCTAATTTCGCCTTTTGCACACGACCCCACCCGCAATTTACCTGGCAAATTTAACCATGCTGCGCAAACGCAAAACCGCCTGGGCATGAAGCTGACACACACGCGACTCTGTTAAATCCATCACCTTTCCGGCTTCCTTCATGGTCAGTTCTTCATAATAGTAAAGAGACAACACCAATTTTTCCTTCGGTGGCAATTGGTCAATCGCCTGCTTGAGCTTGTCTTTAAATTCCATGCTCACAAGCATGCTCAGCGGATTTGCTTCTTTGATTTCGTCTAATACATCCTCCCTGCTGAATCTTTCCAGATAGTCAGGGGGTAAATCCTCCGTTGAAATCAGATTCACGCAACGGGCTTCATCCAGAAGTTTGAAATAGACGTCGATGGAGATCCCCAGGTGCGCGGCGATTTCTGTCTCTGTGGGCGCCCGATTTAATTTTCTTTTCAGCGCGCTGATGGCGGCTTCAATTTTATTATCCTTGCTGCGGGTCGCGCGTGGCACCCAGTCTTTCGCCCGGAGTTCATCGAGCACTGCGCCCCGGATGCGGAAACTCGCATACGTCTCAAACTGCACATTGCGGGATTCATCGTATTTTTCCAGCGCGGTCATCAAACCCATCACGCCGACATTGACAAGGTCTTCCTTGTCCGCCGCATCAATCGGCAGCTTTGCCGCGAGACGCCCGACAATGTTCTTCACCAGCGGCGCGTAGCGCATAATGAGTTCGTCACGCTTTTTTTTATGCGCGGTCTTTGTCGATGATGCTTTCCCAAAAGAATTTAATGCTGCCGTTTTCATCATACTCTTCCAGCGTCTCCGAGGAAATTTTTTCCGCAATTTTCGCCAGGCATCGGCTTGCCGGTGCGTTTGGGAAAATTTCGGTTACAGCTTTCTGCTGCCGGATCGCCTCTTTTACTTTTTCATCCAACAACACATATCCAAGATATTCAATGGTCAGGTTCAAAAAATGGTCGGTCGCCCTGCTGATCCGCTCATACATTTCCTTTGCTTCCGCAGCACTTTTTACCATATTCACAAGCAGACGGAAACGCCTTTTCGCATGACGCTGATACAGCACTTTGATGAGCGCGTATGCGTCCGTCAATGCGGTGGGTTCCGGCGTGGTCACCACGATAATTTCTTTGGCCGCCATGTTGAAATACATAACATTGGAAGAAATCCCGGCGCCCGTGTCAATAAACATGAAATCCAGTTGATCATGCAGTGTGTTGAGTTCATCAATCAGTGTCAGTTTCTGCCCGCGAGACAGATCGGTCATCTCGGGAATGCCTGATGAAGAAGGCAGGATTTTAATGCCGCCCGGACCGGTCACCAGCACTTCCGCCAGTGTTTTCTCCCCCTTTAGCACATGATACAAATTGTAGGGAGAATTAATACCTAAAATTACGTCAATATTTGCCAGCCCCGCGTCAGCGTCCAAAATAAGCGCCTTCTTGTTCATGCGGGAAAGCAAATAGGCCAGATTGGCGGCAATATTGCTTTTTCCCACCCCGCCTTTGCCGCTGGTCACGGACAGAACACGAATATTCTGGTGCCTGAGTCCATAGGGATTCGCTTTCGCGACCGGCACAACCAGCACACCGGCATTCGTTTCCTTTTTTCTAATTTCCCGAAGCGTTGCCGCCTGATCCCCTCTCATCATACTCCCTGCTTCCTCTTTAGCTGGATAAGCCTGTTTTCGCTGCATCTTTTACATCCTGCATCGTTCCAATCATGAGTTCTGCCATAGACAGAGGCGTCGCTTCCTCAATGTCCTGCGGCACATTCTGTCCGCAGGTCAGATAAGAAACCGGACTGCCGGCGCGACTGACCACATCAAACAAAGAACCGAAACGAACCGATTCATCCACCTTCGTGACGATCAAACGATGGATGCGAAAAGCCGCATATTGTCCTATCAGGTTCTGAAGATAGTCGTCAGAACTCGTTGCACTGATCAGCAAATTGGTTTCGATATCCTGCGCGCTGAGGGTTTTTTCCAGGTCACGAAAAGCCGACTGATCAGGCGTGGCGCGTCCCGGCGTATCCACCAGAATCACATCTTCACCGGAAAAACATTTCAGCGCCGCGCTCAATGTTTCCGGCGTGGAGGCCGTCTCCATACGCAGCCCCATGATTCTGGCGTAGGTGCCCAACTGTTGTGCCGCCGCAATCCGGAAATTATCCGTGGTGATCAATCCCACTTTCATTTTTTTGATCATCGAATAACGGGCCGCCAGCTTTGCAAGCGTTGTGGTTTTTCCAACACCGGTCGGTCCGATAAACATCTTGACGCGCTTTTCTTCATCCACCAAACGCGGGCGCGGCAGTGATTTACTGATAAAATTCCGCGCGGCGGCAAAGGCAGCCTCGTTGGTCATTTTCATCGGATCAAGCGCCTCCGAATTAACGGCTTCCACGATGCGGCAGGCGGCCGCCCTGGAGAAACCGCTGCCGATCAGGTGCAGGTAGAGCTTCCTGCCCGTATCCATCGGAGCTCTGCCCTTGCGCATGCCCAGAACATCGAAAAACTGGTTCATCGCTTCCTTCATCTCCGCCAGCTCCCGCTTGAGTGATTGCTCTGTGCCCAAATTCGAAAGCGCGCTTTTAATCTCCTGAATTTCTCCGCGCAACAGTGTCAGTGAATCTTCCGGATTTGTTGTTGCGACGTTCTTTTGCGGAGTGTGCAACACGGATGTCGAGACTTTCGAAGCCGCATGGTTTTGATCGAGAGCGGCCATGACTTCGAAGGCCTGATCTTTACCGGAACGGATCTTTCTGGCCGACAATACGATTGCGTCCGGTCCCAGATCCTTTTTAATTTTCCCGACGGCTTCGCTGATTGTGGCCACTTCGTAACGTTTTACCTGCATATTATAATTCTACCATCCCCAGAGATTTCACGTTTGCTTCTCGTGATATTTCGTTGTGGGCCAAGATGACCATGTTCGGGTAAAACTTTTCCAGAATTTTGCGAAAATGAATCCGCGTATTCGGTGAGCAAAGAACAATCGGTTGTAGTCCGATACTTGTGAAACTGTTGACGAGCTTCTGCAGATTGGTCACCATCTTCTTGACCAGCGTCGGATCGGGAGAGACGAAGGATTCATACTCCGTGTGCTGAATCGCACGGCTGATCTTATCTTCAATATCGGGCGACATGATCATCACGGTAATATTGCCTTCCTTGTCCAGATACTGCTTGGTAATCGCACGACCCAGCGCCTGACGCACATAGCCGGTCAGAATATCGGCGTTCTTCGTCATGGTGATATATTCACCCAGCGTCTCGATAATCGTGAGCAGATCGCGAATTGAAATCCGTTCTCTGAGGAGGCGCTGTAAAACCCGGTGGACGAGATTGAGCGGCACCGTTTTGGGAACAATTTCCTTGACCACGCGCGGATACATCTGTTCGAGATTGTCAATGAGCGTCTGGACATCCTGGCGTCCCAGAATTTCATCCGCGTAAGTTTTTATCAGTTCCGTCAGATGGGTGGTCATCACGGTGGCCGGATCGACCACAACATAGCCTTTGGCCATGATGGCATCCTTATCCCGATCCGGAATCCACATCGCCGGCAGACCGAAGGCAGGTTCCTTTGTGGAGATCCCCTTGATTTTGATATCCCGCTCGTCGGGTGAAATGATCAATTGATGGCCCATCATCACGGAACCGCCTGCCACTTCAATCCCTTTGAGCAGCACCCCGTATTCATCCGGTTTCATTTTCAAGTTATCTCTAATATGAATCGCCGGAACGATGAAGCCCATCTCCTGTGCCAACTGCTTGCGAAGCGCCTTGATGCGCTGCAGAAGTTCTCCGCCCTGTGCCGCATCTACCAGCGGAATGAGCGCGTAGCCGACTTCCAGCCCCAGGGAATCGAGAGGCGCGATTGTATCGGGAGGCTCCACAGCGGAGACTTCTTCCTTTTCCGCCTCTTCTGCCTGCGTTTTTTTCCTGGCCAGAGAAACCACCACACGCCAGGCCACAAAAGCGATGATCGTGGCGACAAGAATAAATGATATTTTGGGCATGCCCGGAATCAATGCAAATACGAACAACAGCAAAGCGGCGGCTGCGATAGCCCGCGGCTGCGTGAATACCTGCGATTTGACTTCATCGCCCAGCTCCGTGGAGGTGGCGGTGCGTGTCACCAGAATGCCTGCCGCGGTGGATACGATCAGCGCCGGCACCTGGGTCACCAGACCGTCGCCAACGGTCAAAAGCGTGTAGTTACGGGCCGCGTCCACCACCGGCATGTCCATCTGCAAAACACCGATGACCAGCCCCCCGATGACGTTGACCAAAACAATCAAAATGCCGGCAACCGCATCCCCGCGCACAAACTTGCTGGCGCCGTCCATGGCTCCGTAAAAATTGGCTTCCTGCTCGATTTCCGCACGGCGTCTGCGGGCATCCGTATCTGAAATAAGCCCCGCGTTGAGATCCGCATCAATGCTCATCTGCTTGCCGGGCATGGCATCAAGGGTAAAACGGGCCGACACTTCCGCGACACGGGTCGCGCCCTTGGTAATCACCACAAAGTTGATCAGCACCAGAACCAGAAACACAATCAGGCCGACCACATAATTGCCGCCGACAACAAACGTGCCGAACGCCTGAATGACCTGGCCGGCTGCGGAGGTTCCCTCGTTGCCGTAGAGCAGAATCATTCGTGTGGAGGCCACATTGAGCGACAGACGCAGCAACGTCACCATCAGCAGGATCGACGGGAAGACTGAAAACTGCAGCGGCTTGAGCACGTACATGGACATCAAAAGAATGATGATGGCAATAGCAATGCTGAAGGAAAGCAGGATATCGAGCAAAAATGTCGGGATCGGGATGATCATCACCATCAGAATCGCGATCACACCCATGGCAATCATCGCCGAGCTGGATCTCACCGATTCCAGAAATGTGGCTGTGCTTCCCGTTTCCGTATTGGCCATAATCTTTTATCCGAATATTTTTGTTTTCTTTTGTTCGTAAACAAATGCCAGGACTTCCGCAACCGCCCGGTAAACGCTCTCAGGCACCATCGCGTTTACCTTAACGATCTTATACAATACCTGTGCCAGAGGCTTATTTTCTACAATGGGAACCTCATTTTCCTCCGCGATTTTCCGGATCTTATCGGCTATAAAATCAGCTCCCTTGGCAACCACCACCGGCGCCGCCATCCCTGTGGGATCATAAGAGATCGCCACCGCCAGATGTGTCGGGTTGGTGATGACAACATCGGCCTTCGGCACCTGAGCCATCATGCGCTTTTGCGCGGCTTCTCTCTGGATACGGCGAATTCTGGCCTTGATCATCGGATCACCTTCCGTGCTTTTGTATTCATCCTTGATTTCCTGTTTGGTCATTTTAAGACTTTTTTCATACTCATAGCGCTGATAAGCGTAATCCAGAGCGGCCAGAACCACCAGAACCACAGTCACCGACAAAAGGAGCTTAAAACACACACCCCCGATATAGCTTAGAATCTCCCAGATGGACTGGTCGGCCAGAGGCATCATCCGGCCTATCTCGCTGCTGATGACCAGGTAGGCCACGGTGGCGATGATGCATACCTTCAGAATATTTTTAACGAACTCCACCATGGAACGCAGTGAAAACAATCTCTTGAAACCTTTGGCGGGACTGATTTTGGATATTTTCGGGGTGATGGATTCCGTGCTGATCATGAACCCGAATTGCAAAACGTTGCCCAGGACAGCCGCCACGAAAACACCCAACAGCAAGGGAAAGAGAATCGCAAAACCCTTGAAGATGTAACCGGCGATGATGGCGTTGACGGTTTCCGGCAACAGCTCCAACCTCCCCGCATCACGAAAACCGGTCGTCATCAGCGCCATGACACTGCCCGCCAGGTTGGCGCCGCCGAAATAAAAAAATGTCAGACCGGCCACCAGCACACTGACGGATACCACCTCCTGAGAGCGCGCGACCTGGCCTTTTTCGCGTGCTTCATCACGTCGTTTTTGTGTTGCCTGTTCGGTTCGATCCTGATCGTTATCGTTTTCAGCCATGACTTCCCTATCGGTTTTATGACAGTTGCGTCAATATTCGGTTATTCGTCAAGTCAACCAATCGACGGACATGTTCACATCAAACGCAAAAGTGTGATAATTTTCCCTTCCATACCGGCAAACATCCCGGTAAGGGTCCGGATAAACAACGGCGTTGTAAACCCCAAAAATATCAGTCCCATGGATATCTGCAGCGGAAACCCGACGATGAAAATATTCATCTGGGGAACCGTGCGGGCCACCACGCCCAGCCCCACATTGGTAAAGAGCATCACCGCCATGATGGGCGCGCCGATTTTAAGTGCGATGACAAACATCTCCTTCGAAACGTCGAAAATGGCCTGCATCAACTGCCCTGAAAAATGAAACCCCAAAGGCGCGATGAATTCATAACTTTGGGCAATGGCCGAAAAGAAAAGATGATGAGCGTTCACAGTCAGGAACAGCAGCATGGCAATCAGATACTGGAACTCGGCAATGATCGACACCTGGGAACTTGTCATGGGATCGATCACATTCACGATGGCAAAACCCATTTGAAAGCCGATGATATTGCCTGCCAATTGTATGGCGGCAAAGACAAGACGTGAGGCAAAACCGATTGTGACGCCGATAAGGACCTCGCCGATCATTAAAAACAGCAACTCAAGAAAGTGTAATTGCGCAAGAGGCGGGATTTTCGATACGACCACGGGAAAAAGGATGACGGATATGATGATGGACAGCGAGGCTTTGATAGTGGGAGGCACCGTTCTTTCGCTGAATACCGGCATCGTCGTCACCAGAGCGCTGACCCGCAACAGCACCAGAATGAACGCTTGCGCGTGTTCGGCCGACAGGAAGGGTAGACTCATCTAAATTGGCCTCATCATTCACAATAAATCTGACGCGTTCGCAGTTATAATCACCGGATATACAATGGAATATTCGTGTAGAGATTCTGCGTGAACTTCATCATTAAACCGATGATCCAGGGCAGCGAGGCCACCAGTGTGATCATGACCGCGACGATTTTGGGCACAAATACCAGGGTCATTTCCTGGATCTGCGTGACAGCCTGAAACAGACTGATCATCACACCGACCAGAAGCCCGACAAGCAGCATCGGCGCCGCCACCATCAGGGTCACTTTGATCGTTTCGGCCATTAAACCTGTTACTGTATCCGGCGTCATTGCTACTCCTTGAACTTAACGAAAACTCTGAACCAGTGAACCGACAATCAGATGCCAGCCGTCCACCAGCACGAACAGAAGCAATTTGAACGGCAGACTCACCATAATCGGCGGCAGCATCATCATACCCATCGACAACAAAACACTTGCCACGACCATATCCAGAATCAAAAACGGCAGATAGATCATAAATCCAATTTGAAAAGCGGTTTTGAGCTCACTGATCGCGAAAGCGGGAATCAGCGTGATGAGGGATACCTCTTCGCGACTGGCCGGCCGGTCCTCTTTGGCAATCTTTACAAACAAGGCCAGATCTTTTTCTCGAACCTGCTTGAGCATGAATTCTTTGAGCGGCGCAACGCCTTTTTCAAAGGCCGCTTCGCCGGAGAGCTCCTGCTCATAATACGGCTTTAGTGCTTCCGTATTGACGCGGTGAATCACAGGGGACATGATAAAAAAAGTCAGAAACAGCGACAGGCCGATGATCACCTGATTCGGCGGCATCTGCTGCGTGCCCAGGGCATGTCGCAAAAGCGACAGCACAATCACAATCCGGGTAAATGACGTGACCATCAGCAATATGGCCGGCGCCAGCGTCAGAATCGTCAGCAGAATAACGAGTTGAATCAGCGCGGATACTTTTTCAGGCTGCGTGGTTCCGCCGGTGATTGTCAGGCTTATATCAGGCAGCGTAAAAGGCTGGGCGAAGGCCGCAAGCGGCGCGGCCAGAAGGCCAAGCCCGGCAATCAACGATAGCGCTGCGATGAACAGAATCGGTTTTTTCATCGGTTTGATGTGTCCGTCTTTTTCCCGGCGGGACGATTGATCAGCGTCAGATACTTCGCGATCATGCCTTTGGAAAAGTGCTTCGCGGGACTACTTTCCCGCTGTGTTTTCAGTCTGGCCACGGCCAGTGGATCGTCAATATTGGCAAGCGGCGTCATTTGCTGACCTGAAATGCCGACCACGATGAGGCGGTCGAGCACTTCCACCAGAATGATGCTTGATTTCGGCCCCAGATACCGGGACGAAAGCACGTTGATCAACGCTTCCTGGTCTGCCACCGGCGCCGTGCGCTGCATGAATACTTTGATAAAGTACATCACACCGATGAGCAATCCCAAAACAATGGCCAGGGCAAATATCATTTTCAGAAAAGAAGAAACCAGTGAAATATTTTCCATAACGAGACGCCTTCTAAGCCAGTTTGTTGACCCTTTCGGCCGGGGACACAATGTCCGTCAGACGAACGCCGAATTTTTCATTGACGACAACCACCTCGCCTCTGGCGATGAGCCTTTGGTTGACGTAAATGTCCATCGGTTCTCCAGCCAGCTTGGAAAGTTCCAGCACCGACCCCTGTCCAAGTTGAAGCAGTTCGCTGATCAGCATCTTGCTGCGGCCAAGCTCCGCCGTCAGTGTCAGGGGGATGTCCAGAATAAAATCCAGATTGAAACCGGTTTTAGACTCCGTCGGCCCCTTTTGCAATTCTTCGAAATGAACATTGGACACTTCCGTTTTCGGACCGGCGGGCTTTGCGGACTGTTCCATCTCTTCTTGAACGTCGTCCCAACTGATGTTGTCGTCATCAGCCGGTTTGGCCGCGCCCGCACCTTTCATCAATTCATCAATTTCATTCTGTTCCATATTCTCCGTCCTCTTTCGCTGTAATGACCTGCGCTATCTGCACCGCCTGATTGCCCTTGAACAATCCCGGATGCCCCCTGAATTTGGGAATCCCCTCCACGTAAATATCCAGAGCATCGGAGGCGTAATGATCCAATTGGATCACATCCCCGACTTTTAGATTCACGACGTCCTTACCGTGTACCGATACCCGTCCAAGTTCCACCATGATATCCACATAGGACTTCATCAGATTGCCCTTGAACCGGTTGGACCAACCCCGGTCCACCTCGAGCTGCTCACTTTGGAACCCGGCGGAAAGCTTGTCTTTGATGGGTTCCAGCATGGAATACGGAATACAGATGGAAATCACGCCGGAAGTGTATTCAACTTCAATTTCAAAATTCATCACCACCACCACATCCGTGGGGGGGACGATCTGCACAAACTGTGGATTGATTTCCGCGCGCTGATACGTGATCGTCAGGTCAATCAAAGGCTTCCAGCATTTTTCCAGATCCACCAGCGCGCTGAGCACGATCTTTTTAATCAGATTGGTTTCTATGGCGGTAAATTCACGTCCTTCAATTTTAAAGGCCTCCGTACCCGTGCCACCGAAAATAATATCGACCAGCGTGAAAATGACTTTGGATTCCATCACAAAAATCGCGTTGCCGCGCATGGGATCCATTCGGAAAAGGTGGAGACTGGTTGGTACCGGAAGCGTTTTCAGAAATTCGCCGAATTTAATCATATCGGCGGATACAGCCGTTACGGATATGACTTTGCGCAGAATGGAAGAAAGGGTTGCGCGGAACGTCCGGGCGTATTTCTCATTGGTCATCTCCAATGTAGGCATACGGCCCCGGATGATCCTGTCCTGACTGGTCAGGTCATAGGGAAGAATGGCTCCCGGCTCGTGATATTCTTCGGCCTCGGTTTCAATCTCACCGCCGGATATTCCCCGAAGCAGGGCATCTACTTCTTCTTGAGAAAGGATATTGGTCATGGGTCGCGTAGGTCCTCTTTATCGTCAATAATACCCGCTCAGGCCATGCGTCGCGTTTACTGAATCACAAATTCTGTGAAATAAACGTTGAGCACCTTGCCCTGTGTGGCTTGCATATTCATGCGCATGACAATCTCATCGCGCAGCCGCTGCTTCCCGATCGGATCCATCATTTCCTTATAAGTTTTTGAAGACAACAGGTCGAGAATCGTATCTCGAAGCTTGGGGTTGAGCATCTTGAATTCCTCGGCCAGCTTCTGATCGGACAACTCAAGCTGCATCACAACCTTCACAAACCGGTCCCCTTCATTATCGATCAGATTGACAATGAAAGGATCCATCGGCCAAAACACAATAACCAGAGGCTTTGGGGGCTGTGCGACCGGCTTTCCGGTGGCGACCGGCTTCGGCTTCAGGAAAAGAAAATACGCAGCCGCGCCTCCACCTGCCAACAGGGCGACAACGAGCACAATAACGATGATGAGCACCAGAGGTGATTTTTTTTTCTTTTCAGGCGCTGCTTCCCCGCCTTCCTGATCATCATCTTCCAGCATTTCCTTTTTTCCTTTTTCCGCGGCGGCCATCAAACTCCCCCCTTAATCTTTTTTATATTGCTGATAACTAGCAAAGAGCATACCAACCAAAGCCCCCGGAATTTTATGATTTATTACATTATATTATCAGGTAGTTACAAACCACTCGCGGCTCTTTTTCGAGTGAATGGTTAATAGGAAAAATGATTTTTGACGAAAGGTCAATTTATTGACACAGAATACAAGGATGCCGGGCAGACCTTTTTGTAAGCCCGCCCGGCATGAGAGAGAAAGAGGATAATATTATCTCTTGATGTTCATCAGTTCCGACATGATGGCATCCTGCGTGGTGACCACGCGCGCGTTGGCCTGATAGGCTTTTTGAGCGGTAATCATCCGGATGAACTCCGTGGCGATGTCCGTGTTGGACATTTCCAGTGTGTTGGGTGTGAGCGACCCCATACCGGATGATCCCGGATTGTTGCGGATGGAAGATCCGGACATAACGGTCTCACCAAACAGATTCGATCCCAGTTTATTGAGTGCCCACGGGTTCGGGAAAGAAGCCAGTATGATTTGCGCCAGCTCGGATGTCTGACCGTTGGTGAAGAAACCACTGATGATACCGTCTTGGTCAATGGACAGTGTTTTGAGCTGACCGGACGCATAACCGTCGGAAGTAATGGCGCGAATGACCGATGAAGACGCGTACTGCGTAATATCCAGAGCATTGGCGCTGGTCAGATCCCAGTTCAAATGATTGCCTGTCCCGATCGTGGCCCCCCCCTCAAGAGGGATACCCACCAGGTTGATGTCAACATTTGATTGTCCCATTGTCGCGGTATGCGCCAATGTAAAGGCAACCGTTGCGGCTGTAGGAACCATGGAAACATCCGCGCCGCCGGTTCCGTCAAGGCTTATTTGCGGGTTGGCGGCTGCCGCATTAAGAATGGTCGCATTGGCATATCCCCCATCCTGCCTGACACCCGCGACCACGTCGAATGCCCAGAGCCCCGCCGTTTGTGTCAATGAAATGGCTGCCGTTGTATCTTTATAAACCATGCCAGGCCTGTTCAAAGTGAGATCGCCGATACCGGCTGTGGCCGTGGCGGCGCCTTCGTAATAGCCTGCCATATTCCCGCTGTCATCGAAAATAAACCCGTCAGGAGACAGAGCTGTGGCCGGTGTCGAATCAAGAAATACCTGCGCCCCCCAGTACCCCACACCGATGCTTTCCGTTCGGGTAAAGGTCGTATTTAATGTGTGCTGAGCGCCCAGTGAATCGTAAACTGTTTGCGTCGTATTAAACTGTCCGCCTGTCGCGGTTGCTGAATTTAAATTGGCGCCAAGGGATACAGTGGTTGTGACCGCAGGCTCTGACTGAACACCCTGGAGGATAATATCACCCAAAGGACCGGTAGGCTGACCGGTGGCGTCAATGCTCTGCCCCTGAAGGCTGTAACCATTGATATCTACCAAAACACCTTCGGCATTCAAATGGAAAGCGCCGGCCCGTGTATAGTAGGTGGCGCCTTCCGCGTCATTCACCATGAAAAAGCCGTCACCGTCAATGGCCACATCGGTGGCATTTCCTGTCGACTCAAACGAACCGGCGCCGAACTGTGTCTGCACGGATGAAACGGCAACGCCTCGACCCACCTGCAGGGTTCCCGATGATCCTCCGGAAATGCTCGAGCTCAAAACGTCTGAGAAAAAAGTCGAATCACCCTTGAAACCGATCGTATTGACATTGGCAATGTTGTTGGCAATCACGTCCAGTTGTTTGGAACTGGCATTCAATCCCGAAATTCCCGCCCATAATGCACTACTCATAATTTCTTCCTCCTGTATCTAATGATTAATTATTTGGCTTATTGATGGCGATGACATTCGCAAATGCCACTTCCTGCCCGTTTATGGTCAAATAGGCGCCACCGTTTTTAAAAGATGCGCCCGTCACTGTGCCGGTCAGCATTTTATCCACCTTCACTTCACGGCCATCTTTATCGAGCGCTTTGATGTCATAGGTATAGCTTCCCGATTCGATATTGCCGCAATTCCAGGTCATCGAATTGAGGCCCGCACTCTGGGCGCCGACTTTCACCGTGTCCACTTGCAGTCCGCTTGGATTGTAGATACTGATCGTTGCGCTCGCGACGGCAGAGGGCAGACTGTAGGTAATTTTTGCGCTTGTGGAATTCACATCGATCACATTACCGTTTGCCACGGCTTCATTCCCGATCATGTTGACCATTTGCGCGTTGGCAAACGACCCCAGATACTCAGGCAACACTTTCATCGTCTCGTTAAGATTGGTCAGTTTTTCCAGTGACGTGAACTGCGCCAGTTGAACCGCAAACTCGGTTCCATCCATGGGATTGAGCGGATCCTGATTCTTCAGCTGCGCGATCAGCATCTTCATAAACGCGTCTTTTCCCATGTCATTGTTCACGGCTGTGTTCGTTTGGGCCGCGCCTGAAATTGTACTCATAATAGTTCTCCTTCCTATGCAAACAAACTGATACGGTCCGTGTCCGGCAGGTGTTTTCCACCGGACGAAATTTTAACAGGTTGAGGTCCGGCAATGTCCGCTTCGGGGTTTTTCTTTTTCCCGTTGCCAAAACGGCCGGACGGATCATCCAAAAACGGCTGACTGCCGAATCCCTGGGAAAAAGCTTCCCGGCGGTCCTGCATCATCACGTCGCAACGATCAATGGTCATCCCCTGCCCCTGAAGCGAGTTTTTCAGGGTGTCGATATTGACGGACAGCATTCTTTGAACTTCCCGGTTATCGGCAAAAAGCATCACGCGCACCTTACCGTTTCGAACCATGACATCCAGATCCAGCGTACCCAGTGACGGAGGGGTGAGCGTCATCCGGACGCGACCGGATTCCTGGGCCAGGGTTTCCCGAAACTCCGCCGCTACCCTTTGAATAATCTGTGCAGGCTCAATGGAAATGGATGATTTGCTCTGATTGCCGGTGGCGGACACGTTGGACATAGATGGTGCCGGCGCTTCCGCGACTTTCTCGAAGGCTCCCGTTTTACCCCGAACCCCGGATTTCATTTTGTCGCCTGCGGCATTCATTTCCGTGACAGACGCGGAAAAGGTTCGAGCTTCCTGTATACGATGATCGGATTTGATAACCTCTTCAGCGTTGCGCGCCTGCATCACGTTTTCTTTCGCCAGAGTCTCCGACTTGGCAGTTTTCTCCTGAGGCATTTTAGGCTGAATTTCCCGAACGCCTGCCTGTTGCAACCTTTCGGCCACGCCATCGGATGCCGCCTTTTGCTTGGATTGAGACTGATCGAGAGACGTTGAAGCGTCCATCTTTTGTGTCGTCTGACCGACAGGCGCTTTCTCTTCGCCGGACGTGGCTTTCAAAATTGAAGCATCACCCGTCTTTGCGTCAGATGCCAGTTTTGCGATCGGCTCGGAAAGCCCCGGTGTTTTCTCCTGCAATGTGGCAGCCTGATCCTTGGCCGCGACTTTGCTTATGATTTGTTCGCCGGAATGAAGATCGGGTGCAACTCTAACACCTGTTTGCTCCTGCTTTCCTGTTAGCCTGCTTCCCTCCGGTCCGGCTTTCAGCGCGTCTTCGCTATTCGCCTCCGAAAGAATCCCGGATAGATCAACCTTTGCGCTTTTGTTCGTCTCACCGGCGCCTGCTTCTTTTACCGGCTGACCTGCCGGATTTTTTTCATCACCGCTCGTTGCCAGAATCGCCTTCATATCGGCAATGAATTTCCTGTCAGAAGACAACTCATTTTTAAACATGGATGCATTTTTCACAATATTCAAAGCGTCTTTGTTAAATGCGTGATCCGCCGCGTCGCCTTCACCGATCTCTCCGGCCAGGGCCGCAAGCGCCGCCATCGGAACCATTCCCGGAAATGCTTCTTCCGCTCCCTCAATGACCTTGAGCCACTTCGGCACCAAATCGGAAATGACCCCGGGCTTGTCCCCGCCTTCTGTCTGGGTTGAGCTCAGCAACATCAGCATCTGTTCTTTGAGTGTCGCTAAAAATGGATCCGCCGCGACGGCTTCACCTTCCGGCAGCGCGCCGCCGGCCAATACACCCTCATGGCCTGCCTTTTTGTCTGAATGCAGCACCTTGAGCATCATCAAAGGATTGGTACACGAAACCTCCGATTTTCCCTCGCCTGTCGCCACGGCTGATATATCCATACACATCCACTCCCACTTTTTTATATACCCTTCAGCAAGAGGCATGCCACGAAGCAACATCGCTTTTTTACCCATTTATTCAATGTGTTACAAAATAGGCACGGTCGAAGACATAAATCATCAGGCAATTTTTTCCGTACAAAAGCGGAAAGAAAGTTCGATATAACTTATCGGGGATTAGATGGCTGAATAAATTTCAGGCGGGCGACAATAAATTGTTCACCCGCCTGAGGCATCGCTTTACGTGAAACTTTCAACTTGAAACTTTAAACTATGATTTTCTTAGTTCTCCTTATATCCGCCCGCCCTGGTGATCTCACGGGTGATCTCCACGGCTTTTTGCGGACTGATGAAAGCCCAAAGCGCGCCTGCGGCTTCCCGCTTCATGTTAATGGTAATGCCTGCGGCAGTTTTGGTGTCGAGTTTTTCCATCATCGGGCCGGCTTTCGCAGGTGGCGTGGCTTCGTAGACTTTAGCCATATCTTTATATCGCTTGATTTCAGATTCACGATCCGCATCGAGCGAGACGGCCATTTTTTCTTCGACGCTTTTTAAGAGGGCGATTTTTTCCACTATTTCTTTTCGCAGGGCAAGCAGCCTCTGTTCCTCAGCGCGCACCGCGTTTTCACGCGCGTCGAGTTCGGCTCGCTGCGCCGCTAGCGCCGTGGCCAAATCTCTTTGTTTGGCCAGCGTGTCTTCCATGGCATCCTTGATCACAGGCGGCTTGGTTGACAACTCTTCAATGGTGACCTCGCGGACAGGCTGTTCGGCAACAGGGACACCCGCCTGCTGCGCCAACGCCTGCGCAGGACTGAAGGCGGCGGAGGTCCAGTCTTCGGCTTTCGGCATCAAACCGAAAACAGAGGCAACCTTGACCATGACCAAAAGCAGCACAACCACCTGCAAGGCAATTATTATTTTTTTCATGTCTCTCTCCTGCCAAATTTTAAAATCGCCATTTCGTCCGAGTTCTTTTGTTCCAGATCGCTGGTATTCTTCCGGTATTCCTCAGCCTGGCGCTCTTTTAAATTCTCCATGACTTTTCTGTTTTTTACCGCTTCCACCAGTTCTTTTCTTTTGTCCTCCACAAGCCCCTTGACTTCATGGATGAGATTCTCCTGTTCGTGTTGCTTTTTACGGATGGCCTCGACATAGGCAACCATCGAAGCGATGTCTTGTGCCCTCAAGAGGGTATTTTTCATCTGCCGCAATTCGTTCGTCAGGCCTTCCCGCTCGGCAATAAGCTTTTTTAACAATTCTTTTTCCGTCTCCAACCTTCGCCGTAATTCGGAATAGTCGTTGAGAATTTTTTCTTCAACGTTTTGCCGGTACTCCAGAACCGATTGCAGCTTGAACTTAAACATGACGTCTACTCGCTAAACAGCTTCAACAACTGATCTTTGGCCTGTTTGAAATCGATATTCTCTCCGATATTCTGTCGGAGAAATGCGTTGACCCTGTCCACCATCTTAACTGCGTAATCTATGCCAGGATTGGAGCCACTCACATAAGCGCCGATGTTGATGATATCTTCCGCCTTTTTATACGTGGCAATAATATTCATCAGATCGTTGGCTTTCTTTTTATGCTCCTCATCCACGATGTCGATCATCACGCGACTGATGCTTTGCAGAACGTCGATGGCCGGATAATGATTTTTATTGGCCAGTGATCGTGAAAGCGAGATGTGACCGTCCAGGATGGAACGGGCCGCGTCTGAAATCGGCTCATTGAAATCGTCGCCTTCCACGAGAATTGTATACAGACCGGTAATGCTTCCCACACCTTCAACGATACCGGAACGCTCAAGCAATTTCGGCAGCATGCTGAACACAGAGGGGGTATAGCCTTTGGTGGTTGGCGGCTCGCCTACCGACAGGCCGATTTCACGCTGCGCCATGGCAAACCGGGTCAGTGAATCCACCATCAAAAGCACGTCGTTTCCCTGATCCCGGAAGTATTCCGACACCGCCGTGGCCACGTAGGCGGCTCTCATCCGGATGAGAGGGTGCATATCGGAGGCGGCAACGACAACAACGGAACGCGCCAGACCTTCTTCGCCGAGATTCTTTTCGAGAAACTCGCGCACTTCTCTTCCCCGTTCGCCGATCAGACCAATGACGTTGACATCGGCCTTGGTGTTGCGCGCGATCATGCCCATGAGAACACTCTTGCCCACACCCGACCCTGAAAAAATGCCCATCCGCTGTCCTTTTCCGCAAGTCAGCAGCGCGTTGAGCGCGCGGATGCCCAGATCCATCGGCTCTTTAATGCGTCCGCGATCGAGCGGATTGATCGGCTCGGCGTAGATCGGATATTCATCCTGAAAAGTGATCGGCCCCTTGTTGTCGATGGGATTGCCCATGCCATCCACGACACGCCCCAGAAGGCCCCGACCGACACCGACGGCCGCTTTATGTCCCATAGACAATATTTTACAGCCCGGTCCCAGTCCCTGAATGCTTTCGAGCGGCATCAAAAGAACACGACCGTTTTTAAAGCCCACGACTTCCGCTTCCAGCGCCGTATCGCCATTGACGGGCACGATGCCGCAAACATCGCCGATTGAAGCCGCCGGACCGTTGCCCTCAACCATCAGACCGATAATTTCGCTGACTTTTCCGTTGACGCGAACGGGATTCATTCGCTTAAGAATGTTTTCGTAGCGCGTCATGTCAATTTCTGTCTGCATCAGGGTTCTTTCCGGTTGCTTGATCACACGTCATGTTTTCAGCATGGCGGCTTTGATTTCCTTGAGTTGACTGTCCAGTCTGGCGTCCACCTCGCCCAGCGCACTTTCCACAACCGCGCCGCCTCTTTTAATGGCCGCGTCTTCTTCAAAAACCACATTACGCACCGAATCAAACGATTGAAGAAAATCCTTCTTGACTTCCATCATGTAACGAAAATCCTGAGGATTGAGCCTGATTTTCATACCGTCCGTGTCCGCCACGTTACGAATGGCGTTCTTGAGCACTTCCAGGATCACGTCCTTGCGGGTGGTCACTTCTGTGTGGAGAATTTTTTCTGCAATGGCAATGGCCAGTCTGACGATCTGTTCCTCGCCTTTGGCCACGATGTCCTTTTGAACCAGGGGTAGAGCGCGGCTTATGGCGGAAACGGCCTCCAATGCCTGCAGAGCGGCTTTTTTCTGATTCGCGGCCCCGTCGGCATAGCCTTTTTCATAGGCGGCCTTGGCAACGTCCTTGATTTGCGTGTCACCGCTTTGCGCACCGGCATCGGCTGGCGCTTTCCCACTGCCTGCTGCGCCGCCCGATGGCGCCTGTCCTTTTGCTGAAGGGCCCACAACGATACGCTTCGCCGTGGAAGACACAGGCACGGACTTGCCGGAATCAACGGTTTGCGTCGATTTAATGACTTTCGTCTTATACGAATCCATCTTTCTCATCACCGCGCAGAATCACAATTCTGCCTTCCGCTTCCAGTTTCTTGGTCGTCTCCACAATTTTACGCTGACTGGCCTCGACTTCAGATATCCGGATCGGCGGCATGAGAGAGATTTCTTCTCTGAGCATCTCTGCGCCTCGTTTGGACATGTTCTTGAAGATCCGTTCGCGCGAGGCGTCATCCACCATCTTGAGCGCCCTTGCCAGATCCTCGGCGCTGACGTCTTTCATCATTTCCTGCAGAGACTTGTCGTCCAGTTTCAGGATGTCTTCGAAGCTGAACATAAAGTTGCGGATTTGCGCCGCCAGTTCCGGATCGGAATCTTCCATCGACGTCATGATGGCGTTTTCCGTGGAGCGGTTCATGCGGTTCAGAATGTCTGCGATCACCTGCGCTCCGCCCATCTGCGTGTCGGTCGTATTGCCGATGATCAATTCTTTCTCCAGGGTGTTGGCGAGCTCTTCGATAAATTCGCGCGGAACACTTTTGAGCGTTGCCATCCGTTTGGTGATTTCATACTGGATCGCGGGTGAAAAATGTTCCAGTACCTGTGCGGCTTTTTCCGGTCTCAGGTGCACTAAAATGAGGGCTATGGTCTGCGGATGTTCGGTGCGGGTGAATTCCGCCATGACCTTCGGATCGATTTCCTGAAGTCTCTCAATGATCGGATTATCGAGCATGGATTGATCCACATCGCTCAATATCGTTTCCGCGTCTTTTTCTCCCAGCGCCTTGACCACCAGATTTTTCGACGCTCCGTCGCGCACGGAGATCGTTCCGCCCATTTCCTTGGCCATGGTGCAGAATTCACCGGCGACGGAACTGATCGTGTCCGCGGAAATGTTGGACACACGGCTCATCTGCTTCCCCAGACGGCGTATTTCCGCGGGCCTCAGATTCTTCATCACTTCAGCCGCCAAATCTTCATCCAGGGATAAAAGCAGGATGGCCGCTTTTTCTTCACCGGTCATGCGATCCTCGCTTAATCGGGCTTTTTTTCATTCTTGTTTACTTGATCCAGTTTCGCAATATGTCGGCAAACTGCTTGGCATCGGCCCGCGCCATTTCCCTGGCAATATCCGTTTCCGTCATCGGCCGGGCGGCTGCCGCCTGCCGGTATTCTTCCGCTCCCTGACGCGCATAGTCACCCTGCGCGGCGCCGGCCGCCGTAGCGCGAGCCTCCGTCATCGGCCTGGACACAGCCGCGTTCATCACACTTTTGAGCATCGGACGCAACACGAACAGGACAATAAAACCGATCAGGGCAAAAATGCCGATATACTTGAGGACCGGAGAGGCCACATTCATCGTATCTTGTAAAGTGGCGCCTTCCATTTCTTCGACTTCCGCCTTGCGGAAGGGCATGTTGGTGACGACCACCTGATCGCCCCGCTGCGCGTCGAAACCGGCTGACTTGCGAACCAGATTCTCAAGGGATTCAATTTCATTGGCTGTCAGCGCCGTGTAAACTTCTTCATTGTTTTCATTTCTGGTGTATTTTCCGTCCACCAGAACGGCTATGGACAGCTTCTTGGTTTCGCCTACCGGCATGATGGTTTTACTGACCACGCGGTTGATTTCATAATTAACGATTTCGTCGACTTTTTCTTTTTCCGGAGTTTCCGACACGACCGCGTTATTGCCGACGGCACGCTCTGTCTCCAGATTACGCTGACGGCTGCGGATCACCTGCGCTTCGGGATCATAACTTTCTTCCGTTTTTTCCATGATGCGGAAATCCAGCTCCGCCGCTACACGAACGGCGGCCTTGCCCTGCCCCACGACGTTTTCCAGCATGGACTGGATCCGCGCGGCCAGATCCCGCTCCATGTTGCGCTGATAATCAACCTGCCTTGCAGTCAATCCGGATAGTTTTGAATCATCCTGCTTTGCGGACAGAATATTTCCCCTGGAATCCACAATCATGACGTCACCCGGGTTCATGCCTTCAATGGAACTGGCTACCAGACGAACAATACCCTCTATCTGTGCAGGCCTGAGGCCTTTACCGGATTTGATGCGCAGTGTTACGGACGCGGTTGGTTTTTTTTGCTGGTCGGTGAATAGAGAATCCTTCGGCAGCGCGATATGCACGCGGCTGGACTGTATTTCATCCAAGCCATTGATCGTGCGTGACAGCTCTCCTTGCAAAGCGCGCCGGTAATTGAGCTGCTGTTCGAATTCGGTTGCCCCCAGCGTCTTCTGGTCGAATATTTCAAATCCGACACCGCCGCCCTGCGGCAGTCCTTCGGAGGCCATTTCCAGTCGCAGTTCGGAAACCCTGTCTGCCGGCACGGAAATCGTGCTTCCTCCGGCGGACACCCGGTAGGGAATTTTTCTTTCACTGAGCTTCTCGACGATGCTTCCCCCGTCTTCGGCGGAAAGATTCGAGAAAAGCACCCTGTATTCGACTTGCAAGGTCAGATAGAACATCAACGCGATCGTGGCTGCCGCGACAAGAAATACCATGATCACGGAAACCTTCCTGGTGGCGCTTAATGCTTCAAACCCGTTAAAAATCTTTGTTAATGATTGTAGAATTGAGTCCATGAAATCATCCAGTTCAAAGGGTTACGCTACACCTGCATCCGCATGACTTCCTGATAGGCGTCCAGGATTTTATTGCGAACCTGCATCATGACCTGAAATGAAATGCCGGCTTTTTCCAGTGCGATCATGGCTTCGTGAATGGAGCCTGCATCTTCGAGCTGTACTTTCGCGATGGCCTGATCCGCGTCATTTTGCAGTTTATTGATGTCCGATATCGCGTCTTTTAAGACGTTTCCGAAAGATCCGGCGCCTGCCTGTCCTGCACCATCGGGTTTCTGCGGCTCGATACCGGTCAAGGGCTTGAGAGGATCCACCGCGCTGCGTATAAAGATATCCGTCATAACATCATACTCCCTGCAGGTTCATTATTTTCCTATTTCCATCGCCTTGAGCGCCATATTCTTGAGCGCGTCAAACGCAGTGGCATTGGCCTCATACGCTCGTGAAGCGGTGATCAGATCCGTCATCTCCAGCATCAGATTGACATTGGGCAGGGTCACAAAACCGTCCTTGTCTGCATCGGGATGCGCCGGATCGAATATTTTTTTAAAGCCTTCTTGCTCATCGACCACCTGGCCTACTTTGACCGCGTTCACCGCATCTTTAAGTTTTGCGTCAAATCCTTTTTCTAAAGGATCCGAGGCAAAAGACATGATCTTCCTTTTGTACGGGCCGCCTTCGGGTGTGCTGGTGGTTGTCACGTTGGCAATATTACTGGTGACAACATCCATCTTCTTGCGCTGGGCGGACAGCCCGCTTCCTGTAATGTTAAAAGTCGTAATGAAATCCATCTTACTTGGCCTCCGTTAAGATGTTGCGAACACCTCTAAATTTTCGCGCCAGCAATTCTACAGTTAAATTATACATAAGATGGTTTTCCGCAAGATGAGTCATCTCCGTGTCCAGATCGACTTTCTCCTCGGATGTCACCATCTCGAAGTCATTTGAGGAAATTTCGTCCCGGGCATTGGGAAAATGTTTCTCATGGGTTCGCGACAGGTTAATTTTCATGTCCAGGGCCCGCTTGAGATCATCTTTGAATACATAGTCCGACGGCCGATAGCCTTCCGTATCCATATTAGCGATATTAGAAG
Source organism: Smithellaceae bacterium (assembly GCA_046484315.1). Taxonomy (GTDB): domain Bacteria; phylum Desulfobacterota; class Syntrophia; order Syntrophales; family Smithellaceae; genus UBA8904. The sequence continues at coordinate 23,193 of JAWOJC010000139.1, forward strand.
TAATTAGCTTATTTCGCTCGGACCGGTAATCCATCATGGTGGATAAAATATTAAATGTTTTGCCGAACAATGGCTCCATTTTTCACTCCCTCGGCAAACAAGTTTGCAAATCGCATACCAAGTTCATATCAATCTTCCGACTGCGGCTCCTGGATACCATACTCATTTAATTTATTGCGCATCGTGCGCACACTGATGCCTAATATTTTTGACGCTTTTGTCTTGTTCCAGTTCACTTTATTGAGCGTGTCAAATATCATATTTTTCTCCATCTGGTACAGAGTGCTTGCCTGATCTCCGTCAGTTTCATGACGCTGCACCCCGGCATCGCCCGCACCCGGGCGGATTGCCCTGTCCTGCAAGGAATCATTTTCCAAAAAAAGATGCCGGGGCTCAATGGGACCACCGGCGCAAATCAGAATCGACCGTTCAATAACATTTTCGAGTTCGCGAACGTTACCCGGCCAGGCATACGCCTTCAGGACGTTTTTGGCATCTTCTGTCAGGTCCGGCGCTTTTTTCTCATTCAGTTCACTGTATTTCCGGATAAAGAAATCCGCCAGGAGCAAAACGTCGCCGTTTCGATTCCGAAGCGGCGGCACATGCACCGGAATGACATTGAGACGGTAATAAAGGTCGGATCGAAAAGTCTTTTGCAGAATCCTGCTTTGCAAATCCGCATTGGTCGTCGCGACCAGTCTTACATCCACCGGCACAGGCATCCTGCCGCCCAGGCGATCAACTTCCGACTCCTGAATGACGCGCAGCAGTTTCGCCTGAAGGCCCATGTCCATTTCGGATATTTCATCGAGCAGCAGCGTTCCGCCGTCGGCCAGTTCGAATTTGCCGAGTTTTTTCACAGTCGCGCCGGTGAAAGCCCCTTTCTCATAACCGAACATTTCGCTTTCCAGCAACTGAGCGGGAATGGCGGCGCAATTCACCGCCACAAAGGGCATCTTTCGCCGAAGGCTGTGCCGATACACATAACGGGCGAACAGTTCCTTGCCGGTGCCGCTTTCCCCCTGAATCAGAATACTGGATTTGCTGGGCGCCACGGTTTTGAGCATATCGAGAAGTTCAAGAATCTTTTTATCCTGCGTAATGATTTCCTTATGCGGAGAAGACGCACCCTCAGAGGTTTCCTCATCCGCTTCCATTTTAGATTGCACATTGGCTGCCAGCACATTTTTAACGGCATACTCCAGATCGTCAAGTGAAAACGGCTTCATGATAAACTCTGACGCGCCTTCTTTCATGGCTTCCACGGCGGTATTGACTGTGCCGTATGCGGTGATCAGAATCACCGGCGTCTGGGGCGACATTCTTTTGACGCCCCTTAAAACATCCATGCCGCTCATTTTCGGCATGCGCATATCGGTGACGACGCCTGCAAAACGGCCGTTTTTAAATTTGACGAGGGCGTCTTCGCCGTTTTCCGCCGTTTCCACGTCATAACCGCAGGAACTCAGAGACTCGTAAAGGGCCATGCGCATCGACTGATCGTCATCCACAATCAATAATTTTTCCGCGTTGGACATCTTGTATTTCTCCCTTAGTGGTCCATGGACGGCAGGGTCGGAAAAGCGACATTGACGATCATGCCTCCCTGCGGCGCGTTTTCCACAGAAATCGACCCCTGATGTTCGCTCACGATATTATGCACAATGGCCAGCCCCAGCCCAGATCCCCCTTCCCGATTGCTGAAAAAAGGATCGAAAATCCGGGAAAGGTTCGCCTCGGGAATGCCGGGCCCTGCATCCCGGAAAATAACTTCCGCAATTCGCTGCGACGACGAAAGAAGACTGCCCGGCGCGATACGCGTGATGACGCTTAATTGCCCGCCATCGGGCATGGCCTGTTGGGCATTAAGCAGAATATTCAGGAATACCTGCTTAATCATTTCCGCGTCTCCGGCTATCTGAATGTCCGCATCTGCATACCGGACGGACAGCTCGATGCCGCCTTGTTCCATAATCTGTTCGGAAAAGTTAATCACTTCACCCAGCACCTTATGCAAATCCATCCGGCGCATCTGCGGTGTCGGCCTGCGTGTAAACAGAAGCAGGTTGGATATCTTGTTGTCCACGTTTTTGACCGATGAAATAATCTGCACCACCCGCTCACGATCTTTTTGATCGGTCAGTTTTTTCAGAAGCAGCGATGCGAACAGCTCAATGCTGCCTAAAGGATTTCTGACTTCATGCGCAATGTTCGCGGCCATCTCACCCATCGATTCAAATTTCTCGGTTCTTTTGGCCATTTCTTCGAGCTTTTCAATCCGCGTGATATCACGAAGAACCAGCACATGGCCAATCGTCTCTCCGTCTGTAGACCGAAACGGGGCCCCGAATATTTCCAGGGTACGGTCGTTTATTTTTACTTTGTGGCCGGACTCTCCCTTGAAATATTCATCCAGATTCATCGCCTGCCAGTCATGGCCCGCCATCGTATCGAACAAAATGCCGATATGACTGCCTGCCACGTCCGATTGACGCACACCGGTGAATATTTCCGCGCAGGAATTCAATGTGGATATCCGACCCTGGAGGTCGGTCACAATGACACCGTTAATCAGACTCTCAAGAATGTTCTGAAGGTAATTTTTCGTCTGTTCTTTTTCCGCGACTGTTTTTATCAATGCAGCATTTTTTTCTTCGAGTTCCTGATTAAGTTCGGCAAATCGCTCTTCAAGACGGGCATAGGCGCGCTCGAGTTCCGCTGTTGCTTTGTTGAAACTTTCAAATGATTTTTGCAGTTCGGCTAAATCTTGCATGCACGCATCCCTGTCTATTTATTGATCTGAGCCCCGTACCGTTCCCACCACTGCTTGTCACTGATGTAGTAATCCAGAACAGTCCCCCAGAAAACATCTGTTCCCGCCGTCGCCCGGATCTGATCAAAGGTATTTTGCGCGTCATCCGTCCGGGAGATGCGCAAATAAGCCTGCCCCAACAGAAACTGAGACCAGAGCTTTAATTCGCGGTCCTCAGCACTTTTGACGGATCTGGAATACATATCGATTCCGCCTGCCACATTGCTGGCCTGTAAATACAAATCGCCGATTTCTTTGTAGGCTATTCCGGCATTTACCCGCTGTTTCTTTTCACCGTTGAAATATTTAAGGGCCGCCAGATAGTTTTGCAGCGCCTGCGTGTTGTCTTTTTGTTCGCTAAGCGCACGGGCATAATTGACATATACCCTGGCCGGCTCACTGAACGCCTGACCGGAACGCACCACTTCTTTGTAATCAGCCGCCGCCTGACCATAGCGACCAGTTTGAAAAGAGATATCCGCCAGATTTCTGCGCACTGCGGTCTGTATCGCGGCATCATGCTTTGCCGACGGTTTCGTCATGAGTGCCGTAAGCAGGTTTTCGGCCTGCTTGAACTTGCCCTGGGCAATCAGGCCTTCAGCCATGTCTACCGTGACTTGATTAATCCGGGCATCATCTTTTGCAACCCGCAGATAGAGAGACAGAATTTTCTGGTAGTCATCCATGAGCCCAAGCGATTTAAGGCTTTTTGCGATTTTCTCTACCTGCTGGTACTCGTCGTCCTGAAGCACGACTGAACCGAAGGAGGTAAAGTAAATATAGGCTACCGCCAGATAGTCTTTTTTCGCATAGTATTCGTCAATCAGATCTGCGGAGGCGGACTTGAGCCCCCGGGCGGCTTCCGCCGCCAACTTGCTTTCCGGGTAAAGATTGAGAAACTCCAGATAGATTTCAGCGGCTCTGCGCTTTTGCCCCCGTTGAACCAGCGCGTCGCCTTTTCTCACCATCGCCTCTTCGGCATAGGGCGTGGTCGGGTATTTCATGATGATCGTATCATAAGCGTCTATGGGATTTTTATAATACTGAAGGTGATTCATGTGAGCAAACGCCTTGACGCCCGGTTTCTCAACCCCCAGGGACGCCATGGCGAGGATGGCCGAAACGGCATCCTGCTGATCCGCATATTTATCAACAATCTGAGAATAAACAGCCAAAGCGGATAAGTACTGCCCTTCCAGACGATAAGCCTCGGCCAGAAGCAGCATGACCTCCCTGATCTTTTCATCCCCGGGATAGAGATTGGCATAAAATGAGAAAGCGCTGATTGCTTCATCGTATCTGCGCAACGCCATCTTGTGCAGACCGATATCCATAATAATCCCCTTCGGCACGTCGATCAGCGACGGCCATTTTTTCTGCGCGTCCCTAAACCAGATTTCCGCGTTGGCCGATTGCCTGGATTTATAAAAAGCATGGGCAATCAGATAAAAAGACTCTTTGGCGCGGGCCGCGCCGCGGTATTTCATAAGATACACAATCAGGCTGTCGGCGGCCTGGGCGTATTTGCCATCGACATAGAACAGGTGACCTATCTTAAAATACGCTTCGGCATCATAGGGAGAATTCGGATATTTGGCGATCAAATTCTGATACTGCTTAATGCTTTCCGGATAATACTTCAGCTCCTCATAAGTCCTCGCCAATCGGTAGTAAGTCAAAGCGTTTTCCGGCCTCGGGTCCGGGAAACTCTGGATGGTGTTTTTATAGAACTCGGCGGCAATCAGCAGATTCTCCTTGCGACCCTGTTTGCCGAGGAAATAGTTAGCGTCGCCCATGTGTCTCAGCGCCCGTTGTCCCCATACCTTATCCGTATCATCACGGGATATAAACTCCTTAAAGATAACCAGCGCTTCCTCATATTTGCCCTTCTTCATTTCAGACAGCGCCTGATTATAAAGTGCGGAATCCGACTCATCCTCGACAATTTCCAGATCATCCGGGTCCTTGAATTCCAGTTTGTCCATCCGGGTGTCATCAATTAACTTAAGCGGATCCCGAATATTTTTTGCGGCGGCAAGACGGGGGGGCTCTATCGGGCGGGCAGTTTCAGGTTCCGGCGCTTGAGCAGGAACAATCACCTCAGGCGGCTTTTTTTTCGAGACAACCTTGGCTGTTGGCGTCTTTTTCATCCTTTTTTCCGCATCCGGTCCGGTACCCGCCCGGTAATACCCTTTGGCTATCGCCTCTTCTTCTGAAGCAAACAAAACTCTGTGGTGTTTTTTAACTTTATTGTAGTAAGGCATCCACGGCAGGTGATAGCGCTTACTTGTGGCATTGCCAACCACTACCGTTTCGGGGAGGGTTGATTGCGCTCTTTCTTTTTTCTTTAATGGGGTTTTTGGTGCTTTGGCGCCTTGATTCTTTGTTTGCGGCACAATGCGAACAAAGTACTGATCGATGATTTTCTTGACCTTCAGTTGCTCCGCCGCACGGATGGCCTTTTTGTGCGTTTCATACTTTCCCGTAAAAACTCTGTGCCATACGCCCATGTCCTCAAGGTCTGTTTCCACGGCATAAGCCTCATAACCCAGGTTTTTCATTTTCCTGATTTCTTCTTGTGCCTGGTTTTCTGTTTTATAGGAGGCAAAATGAACACCATACATTTTTGCCTGAACCGGACCGGTAAAACCCGCCATCCAGAACAGTGCGACCGATAAAAATAAAAATATTTTATAAAACATGCAAAAATACCGCTTCATCATATCATTCGTCACTTTTTTGATTATGCTTAGCAATTAGCATACCATAAGATTTTTTCAATATTATCAACGCACAATGATCCTTAATCTTCTTTCTCCCCTGTTTCCATGCATCATTTTTCTGTCAAATAGCCTGCCGAATAGCCAATATATTGACATATCCATCCTCGCAGATCTCGACACCCATCGCCAAGAAGGCTTCCGGATGCGGATTCATCTCAAAAAAGAAAACGAATCATAAAATGGCATTTTGATTGCATGTTCTTGACCAACGCTTCAGAAGGAAAGAAGGATCAACCATGATGAACGAAAATCGCACCGATATTGAAAACAAGAGAGAATATTCGCGTGTTGAAACCTATATTCCACTGGAATTCAAGCAGGTTGCCAGGGAACATCGCTGCGGATTGCGTTCCCGGACGTCGGGAGACGCTTTTCTTGCGGAATTCAAGTCTTTGCCCAATCCTGACGATCAAACCATAGCGCAATGGCTTCAGACCATTAATCTGAAGCTAAATGAAATTATCCGCATGATGACCATCCAGCAGGATGGGTTTCATTGCATGAGCATGTCGAAAGTGAATATTGGCGGCGGCGGCATGAGCTTCTTTGCCGGTCGGTCTTTCGCGCCGGGAGATATCCTGGAATTTAAACTGATGCTCACGATGCAAAGACCGATGGCTCTGTTTCTTTACGGCGAGGTGATTGAAGTGGAAACGTCGCCTCAGGGATATGACACATCGGTGCGCTTTATCGCCATTGATGATTTTATCCGGGATGAAATCATCAAATTTGTATTTGAAACGGAAAGAGAAATCCTGCGCGAAAAAAGAAGGTAGGGCACTGATACAATGATCGTTCTAATCGGATTTGTGATTGTTACCGCCGCGGTCCTCGGAGGGTACCTGATACATGGCGGTAATCTTTCTGTCATCTTTCAACCTGTCGAAATATTGATCATCGGGGGAGCGGCAATCGGCGGCTTCATCGTTGCGTCCCCTGTGAAAGTAATCAAGGCGGTGATCGCTGCGCTGGCCCGAATGTTCACGAACAAACCTCTCGTTAAACAGGACTACATTGACGTGCTTTTAATGATGAACGGCATTTTCTATAAAATACGGCAACAGGGACTTGTTTCCATCGAATCGGATGTGGATTCACCTGAGGAAAGCCCCCTTTTTTCCCAATATCCGAAGGTCTTAAATAATCACGCGGCGCTTGATCTCATCACCGATACGCTACGCACCGTCATGACGACCACCATCGCGCCGCATGAACTCGAAGCGCTGATTGATCAGGAACTCGAAGCGCATCACGAAGAAGCCATGGCCCCCGCCCACAGCGTTAATACGGTGGCTGACGGTCTGCCGGGCCTTGGTATTGTCGCGGCGGTTCTTGGCGTCGTGCTGACCATGGGGAAGATCAAGGAACCACCCGAGGTGCTTGGCGCCAGTATCGGAGCCGCTTTGGTGGGCACCTTCATGGGTGTTTTGCTTTGCTACGGCTATGTCGGCCCCATGGCAAAAAATATCGAATACATCGCGCAGGAAGACCTGCAGTATCTCAATGTGATCAAGGTCGCGCTTCTGGCGTTCATCGGCGGAGGCGCGGCGCCAAAAGTGGCGGTTGAATTCGGCCGTCGCGTGATTCCGTCTGTTACCAAACCATCTTTCATAGAAATGGAAGACGCCCTGCGCAATGCTAAAAAATAATCCACTGAATTTGGAATGATACATTAATTATGGAAGATCGTCCGCAAGTCATCATCGTTAAGAAAATCAAGAAGGTCCAGGGCGGATCGCACGGCGGGTCATGGAAAGTGGCGTATGCCGATTTTGTCACCGCTATGATGGCCTTTTTTCTCCTTCTATGGCTTTTGAGTATGGTCTCCGACGAAAGAAGGGCCGCCGTATCGGAGTATTTCCGTAAGTACAGTATCTTTCAGGAAAGTGGCTCGTCGGCCCTTAATATGAAGGACGGTAAAATGACCGATCCTCGTTTTCCCAACGAAGCGACCAGCCAGGAAGCTCA
>JAWOJC010000160.1:0-7195 GCA_046484315.1 Smithellaceae bacterium
TGTGTGCGAGTATGTCACCACCACCACGCACAAGACGTTGCGCGGACCGCGCGGCGGACTCATCATGTGCAAGGAGCCCTATGCCAAGATTCTCAACAGTCGCGTTTTCCCCGGTATGCAGGGCGGTCCGTTGATGCATGTGATCGCCGCCAAGGCCGTGGCCTTGAAGGAAGCGTTGATGCCGGAGTTCAAGGATTATCAGACGCAGATTATCAAAAATGCGCAGGCTATGGCGAATCAGTTAACGCAGGAGGGATTCCGCCTGGTGTCGGGCGGTACGGACAACCATCTGATGCTTGTGGATTTAACCTCCAAGGGCGTGACGGGCAAAGACGCGCAGGAGGCCCTTGACCGCGCGGCCATTACCGTCAATAAAAACGGGATTCCTTTTGATACGCAGGGGCCGATGGTCACCAGCGGAATCCGTATCGGCACACCGGCGCTTACCACGCGGGGCATGAAGGAGGAGGATATGCACCTGATCGCTTCGCTGATTGCCGATGTGATTAACCACATCCAGGATGAATCAAAAATCAAAGCCGTGGCTGAGAAAGTCAAGACGCTTTGCGCCCGCTTCCCGCTCTATCCGCAAAGGATGAAAGCATAACCTGACCGCAGGCGGGGTGATGCGCCGGGCGGCTGATCAGAAGGCGGAATTCATGGCCGAAATAAAATCGCCGTCTCAAGTGGTGGTGCAGAACGCTTATACCCGTCCTGACTGGGATACGTATTTTCTGGATATTGTCGAACTGGTCTCAAGAAGAAGTACCTGTCTGCGCCGGTCGGTCGGTGCGGGGCTGGTGCGTGACCGCAGAATCCTTTCCACCGGCTATAACGGAGCCCCGTCTAAATTGCAGCATTGTCTGGAGATAGGTTGCCTGCGCGATCAGTTGCAGGTGCCGTCCGGTGAGCGTCACGAATTATGCCGTGGGTTGCACGCAGAGCAAAACGCGATCATTCAGGCCGCCGTCCACGGTGTCAGCACGAAGGATTCCACCTTATACTGCACCAATCATCCCTGTGTGATTTGCGCCAAGATGATCATCAATGCCGGTATTATTCGCATTGTGATCCGTGACGGATACAGTGACAAACTGGCTGCGGATATGTTACAGGAAGCAGGCATCAACGTGGAACGGTTGGAAAAATTGTAAAAGGTCGGGCATACGAAATCATGAAATGTCCTTTTTGCGGGAACGCGGAAAATAAAGTCATTGACTCGCGCATCAGCAAGGACGGCAAAGCGATCCGCCGCCGCCGCGAATGTCTGGGGTGCGCGCGGCGTTTCACCACCTATGAGTATGTGGAAGACATTCTGCCGATGGTCGTGAAAAAAGATGGCCGGCGCGAACCGTTTGACCGCGTGAAAATACGCAACGGTGTCATGACGGCCTGTGAAAAGCGTCCTATCAGCATGGAGGACATGGAAAAAATCGTCGAGAACGTGGAGTCCGCCTGTCAGGAGTTTCAGGGAGGCGAAATTCCCTCATCCGTCATCGGTGAAAAAGTGATGGATGAACTCAAAGCCCTGGATGGCGTGGCCTATGTGAGGTTTGCTTCTGTCTACCGGCAGTTTCGAGATGTTGGCGAGTTTATGTCTGAATTGAAGGATCTGTTGAGTAAGGAAAAGAAATAATCATGTTTACCGGCATTGTAGAAGGATCGGGAAAAGTCGTCCGTCTGACGATGAAAGGCGCGGATGCCGTTTTGGAGATTGATGCGGCGATGGATTTGCGTGAAGTGTCCCTGGGGGACAGCATTGCGGTCAACGGCGCGTGTCTGACGGTGACCGCCAAAACGGCCAAAACATTCACAGCCGACGTGTCGGCCGAATCGTTGAGCAAGACCACTCTCAAGGATTTGAAAGCCGGGCAACCGGTTAATCTGGAAAAATCCCTGCGCATCGGCGGTTTTTTAGGGGGGCATTTTGTTTTAGGGCATGTGGACGGTGTCGGCCGTATTTTATCCAAAACGCAGAAATCGGGATCCATCATATTTGCGATTGAAGCGGAAGGGCCGATATCGCGCTATATTGTGGAAAAAGGGTCCATAGCCATAGACGGCATCAGTTTGACGGTGAACAAGCTTGAAAAAGGCCGGTTTTATGTTAATATCATTCCGCACACGGCCGCCCATACAACGCTGGTCGGAAAAAAAGAGGCGGACCGGGTCAATATTGAAACGGATATTCTGGGTAAATATGTAGAAAAGTTATTGCAAACCCCGCAGGGAATCGATAAGGATTTCTTGGCCGGACATGGGTTTATTAAATAAGAAGGAAAGAAAAAATGGCTATTAGTAAAGTTTCGGAAGCAATTGAAGATATCCGCAATGGGAAGATGGTGATTCTCGTTGATGATGAAGACAGGGAAAACGAAGGTGATTTGTGCATGGCGGCGCAGTTTGTCACGCCGGAAGCCATCAATTTTATGGCCCGTCTCGGACGGGGCTTGATCTGTCTGACGATTAATGAAGAAATCGCCAAACGGCTGAATCTGCATTTAATGGTCAAAGACAATCAGGCGCGCTTCGGCACGGCGTTTACCGTGTCCATTGAGGCGCGCCATGGTGTCACCACAGGGATTTCCGCAGCGGACCGCGCCACAACGATTCAGGCGGCCATCAATACCGAAGCGAAAGCGGACGATATTGTGAGCCCCGGGCATGTGTTTCCGATTCTTGCCCGTAAGGGCGGCGTGCTGGTGCGTACAGGACAGACGGAGGGCTCTGTTGATCTTTGCCGTCTGGCAGGACTGACCCCGGCAGGTGTGATCTGCGAGATCATGAAAGACGACGGCACGATGGCACGCATGCCGGATCTGGAAATTTTCGCCCGCGAACATGATCTGAAAATTGTCACCATCGCCGATCTGATCGATTATCGGATGCAGCACGAGTCCCTGATACGGAGAGTCGCCCAGTCTTCTCTGCCGTCCACTTTCGGCGGTGACTTTCAAATTGTCATCTATGAAAACGAAGTCGACGATATGCAGCATATCGCACTGGTGAAAGGGGACATCCAGAAGGAAGATGAAGTCCTTGTCCGCGTCCATTCCGAATGTCTCACCGGCGATATTTTTGCCTCGGCCCGATGCGATTGTGGCGATCAACTTCATCGTGCCATGGAAATGATCGGTGAAGAAGGCAAGGGCGTGATCGTTTATATGCGGCAGGAAGGCAGGGGTATCGGCCTGGTCAACAAGATCAAAGCTTACGCGCTACAGGAAAACGGGCACGACACTGTTGAAGCCAACATCGCCCTGGGCTTTAAACCGGACTTGCGGGATTACGGTATCGGCGCACAGATTCTGGCGGATTTACACGTGCATAAAATGCGGCTCTTAACGAACAATCCCAAAAAGATTGTCGGTTTGGAGGGGTATGGTATCGAGATTACCAAACGCGTGCCGATTGAAATTCCGCCAAATGAAAAGAATATACGCTATATGTCCACCAAGAAAAGCAAGATGGGTCATATTTTGGATCTGTAAAAACGGGGGAGCCTCCCAGGGGGTGAACAACCATATCAAAGAAGGATGGTGTTTAAATCATGCCGAAAATAGTTGAAGGAAAAATTGTTGCCAAGGGGATGAAGTTCGCAATAGCCGCGAGCCGCTTTAATGATTTCATCAGCGGCAGACTCATTGAAGGCGCGGTTGATACGCTGGTGCGCGCCGGTGCAGACGAAAAGGATATTGTCATTTATAAGGTGCCCGGCGCTTTTGAATTGCCGCATGCCGCAAAAAAACTGGCCAAAAGCGCCCGTTTTGACGCCGTCATTTGCGTAGGTGCAGTCATTCGCGGCGCCACGCCGCATTTTGAATATGTCAGCGCGGAAGTATCCAAGGGAATCGCCAACGTGGGGCTGGACGCAGACATTCCGGTGGTTTTCGGCGTTCTGACGACGGACACCATTGAGCAGGCGATCGAGCGCGCCGGCACGAAGTCCGGCAACAAAGGTGCGGACGCAGCCATGGCAGCTATTGAAATGGTCGATTTGTTCAAAAAAATAAACGCTTAATTTAAGTCAGCGCAGGGCGGCAATTAAATGAAGCGGCCCTCAGAGTCGGGGATAAGATGCAAGGCAGGAGGAAGGCGCGTGAAGTCGCCTTACAGGTTCTTTACAGTTTGAATTTTGTGGATCTTGATGTAGAAAAGGCACTTGAACTTTTCTGGGGTAATTTTATAGCCCCCAAATCAGCCAAGGAGTTTTCCGCGACCCTGGTGGAAGGTGTCTGGAAAAATCGCGCCCAGCTCGATGCTCTGATCGGGGCGTCTTCAGACAACTGGTCACTGGGCAGAATGTCCAAAGTTGATATCAGCATCCTGCGTTTGGCGGTGTACGAGTTTCTCTACTGTGAGGACATTCCGTCCAAGGTTACGATCAACGAGGCGGTGGATCTGGGGAAAATTTTCGGGTCGGAGAATTCCGGCTCTTTTATTAACGGCATCCTTGATGCCCTCCATTTGAAAATAAAAAGAGATCATGCAGCTAAATCTGGCGATTGACCCACCCGATCTTCTCGCGCATAAGTGCCTGGTGCTCGGTGTTTTCAGTGATGAAAAACCGCCGCGCGGCCCTTGCGGTTTGATCGATTGGCGTCTCAATGGTATGATTTCTAATGAAATTAAAAACAAAAGAATTCTCGGCGATTTTAGAGAAAAAGTTCTGATTCCCCATCCCGGACGCATCGGCGCGGAAATCATTTTTTTATTCGGACTGGGTCCTATTGCCGATGTCACCTATGACAGGATTTACACGGCGGCCTATGATGTCGCTGCCGCTGTAGACGGGATGAGGCTGGGGGAATTCTCATTTGATTTGCCCGGGGCGGGTCGTTCGGACTTGGCCACGGCCGGCATCGTCGAGGCCATGATTACCGGGGTATTTGATTTCTTATCCAACGACATTCAGAAACTGGCCGCGATGAACGCCTGTGTTGTTACTTCAGCGGGGTTTCTAAAGGGGGTCAAGCAGGGGTTAAACCAGTTTCATCAGAATGTGAGGCATTTAGGCTCCGTAGACTTCAGTGCTGCGGAGGCATGTCTGGCTCAGCTAGGATGCTGAAAAACCCATACAAAAAAATCTTCTCACTTCCTAGGGCATTTTAAAAACATTGACATCCGCAGGCGGTTGGAACTGGAATATTTTGTTGCTTATTTTAGTGTTCAGGCGGATCCGGTTAAATTTCAGCACCGTGTTATTTCCCAGAACGTCATCAAAGCTGACCCTTAATATATGGTATTTATTTTTATCCACTGTCATCCGTAAATATTGATAGGAGGCGTTCTTTTCCTTTGGGTGGAGTATCAGTAAATAATTTCCCTCCAGGTCGGACGCATTCGGGCTGGCGTAAGAAATGGTGAAATCATCGCTCAATTGTCCAATACCGGACAAAAATTTAATGAGGGCGGCAGACTGAAAAAGGACTTCCGGCTCCTGCGTGTAGGCTATCTTTTCTTCCGGCAGGTACAGCCAGGCGCTTTGGGCATTGATAATCAGCTTTTTTGCTTTTGGCCGGGTATAATCCCAGAGCATCTGTCGCGGATTTTTGAAATACACAATACCTTCCTCGACGTCCGTCTTCCGAATCGACGTCACCGTGCTTTCCTGGGTGAAATGAGCGGTAAGGTCCTGTGTATTGTCGTACATGCTCTGCAGGCGCACAACGATGTCATCGACCGGTGGCAGTGCCGCGGCGATGACAGTGGATGATGACAGCAGCGCGATGACGACGGTCAACATCTGTCCTGCGGCGATCGTCCAATGGCGTAATCTACTTTTCTTATCGGATATTATTTGCATCATTTTTTCCTAAAATCGATTCCTGATGAGCACTTATGGCATGTTTTTTTCAAATGCGTGTATGAAAATGGGTCATTGTGCCTCATAAGTAGTCCTATTCGCAGGGTATGTTTATAAGTTATTAATATTAAATGAAAATTAGATTGCCTAATCCTCGGGCAATTTGATGTAAAATCGTAACAATTGCGGACTTACATCATTTATCAACAAGGTTATTCACAGGTTATTCCACAATTTTGTGGACTGCGAATTCAAGTGCCCGTATCCAAGGGGGAAATCATGATTACCGGGTCCGTTTGCGCAAGATCTTATTTTGAAATCTGCATCCGCCAGCCGAATGGGTCTTCTTTCTGTCCGTACTGAATTTGCAGAATTTCATTAAATAACTTTTCAGAGAGGGGTCCGGTTTTCCCTTCATTGATGATATGTTCTTTGCCACGGTAGTAAATCTGTCCGACCGGCGAAATAATGGCTGCCGTGCCGGAGGCGAACGATTCCTTCATACTGCCATTGCCGATGGCGGCCACGACCTCATCGATAGTGAGGGGTCTTTCATTCACCTTGATACCCATATGCGTCGCCAGCTTAATCACGGAGTTCCGAGTTACGCCGGGCAGAATCGTCCCTCCCAAAGGCGGGGTGATCAACTCATCACCGATCAGGAAAAAGATGTTGCTGGTGCCCACCTCCTCCACATATTTCTTTTCCCGCGCGTCGAGCCACAACACCTGGGTATAGCCCATATTGGTTGCAATCCTGCTGGCGTAGAGACTTGCGGCATAATTGCCCGCCGCTTTGATCTGGCCTGTGCCGCCCGGCGCCGCCCGGACGTATTCCTCGGAGACGTAGATTTTGGTCGGCGAAAACCCATTCGCATAGTAAGCGCCCACGGGGCCGGCGATGATGAAAAACAGGTATTCAGAAGATGGATGCACGCCGAGGGCCGCCTCTGTGGCAATTAATGTCGGCCGGATATACAGAGAGGATCCCGCCTGCTTCGGAATCCATTCCTTTTCCAACAGCACGAATTTGGTCAGGGCTTCGAGAAAAACGTCCTCATCAATTTGTGCCATGCAAAGCCGCTCGGCAGACGCATTCATTCTTTTGATATTTTCCAGAGGGCGGAATAAATAGATTTCGTTGTTTTTCCCCCGATAGGCTTTGAGGCCCTCAAATATTTCCTGGCCGTAATGAAGGCACATGGCCGTCGGGTCAAGCTCCAGCAAACGATACGGTTCGATCAGCGGGTCATACCAGCCGGTACCTTTCTTGTATTTCATGGTAAACATGTGATCGGTAAAATGCCTGCCGAAACCCAGTTTCGGTTCGTCCCCGGGTCGGGCCTTTTTTCTTTCCGGTGTTGCCTCAATAATCTTTATGCCCATAAAT
>JAWOJC010000237.1:0-6618 GCA_046484315.1 Smithellaceae bacterium
CGCTTTAGTTTCATATATTATCTTCAAACGGCATGGTTAAATTTTGCAAAATCCTAACAAAAGAAAATTTCTTTGTAAAGCGAAAATACAATAAAATGTGTTATGAAAAATTTATACCACAATATATAGTGCTTTCAACCTTTTTCATCAAAGCATTCGGCATCTTGCGTGCCTATGGGTTTTTTCGCAGCAAAAGAGGGGAAATGGCTTATTTCAGGCTAGGGTAAACTGGCAGGCTGGCATCAAAAGATCAGGAGAAAATCCCGTCTAAAGGCGTTTTACAAAACCGGCAGCAATCGCCATTCAAGTCGATCGACTGAATTTCGTATCCGTATCGTTCAATCACCCGCAAACCGCAATGGGCGCAAAAGGTGCTTTCACACGCATCACCCGGCGCATTCCCGCTGTAAACATACTTCAAACCGGCTTTTTTCCCGATATCGCAGGCCAGATGGAGCGAGGCAAGCGGCGTGACGGGCATATCTCGCATCCGGTACTGTGGATGGAAACGGCTGATATGCCAGGGTATTTCTCTGCCGAGGCCTGCGATAAAACCGGCAATATCCGTTAATTCAGCTTCTGAATCGTTAAAGCCGGGAATAAGCAGCGTGGTTATCTCCATCCAGATGCCAAGCGATTTGAGCAGGCGCAGGGTTTCCAAAACCGGCTCCAGGCGACCACCGCATTGCTTTTTGTAGAAATCATCCCGGAATGATTTAAGGTCCACATTGGCCGCATCCAGATACGGGGCGATAAGATGGAGGGCCTCCGGGGTCATGTAACCGTTGGTTACGAAAACATTTCGCAGGCTCTGTTTGGCGGCCAGTCTGGCTGTATCATAAGCCAACTCGAAATAAACCGTCGGTTCAGTATAGGTATAGGCGATCGTGCGGCACCCGCTGTTTATCGCACGGTTGACGATTTCTTCAGGAGACATCTCTTCACCCATAATCATGAGGGTATTACGGGGTGTCTGAGAAAGGGACGCATTTTGACAAAACCCGCAGAAAAAATTGCAGCCGGCGGTGGCAATCGAGTAAGACTTTGAACCGGGTAAAACATGAAAGAATGGCTTTTTTTCAATTGGATCAATGTTTTCCGCAACAATCGTCCCGTATACCAGACTGTAGAATGCGCCGTCTTTGTTTTCCCGAACACCGCATAATCCCCGGCGACCGGGATTAACTTTGCACCGGTGCGCACAAAGACAGCATTGCACGCGCTGATCTTCCAGTGGATCGTAGAGCATTGCTTTGCGGATCATACATCCGTCTCCCGCATCATCCCGCGAACCGCTTCCGGCGCCGTGGCCTGCGCCGATTTTGCCTTCATATCAAATACACTCAGAATAGGATTTTGAGCGGTGCGATACGTGTATTTCACCGGAAACACCATGCCCACAAAAGCGCCCAACGGATTATTCTTCCAGGGCAATGCTTCTTCCAGCTCCGAAAAAAAGGTGTAAAAGAAATCCGGCAGATAGATGGCACTGCCCCACGTGATCGAAGCGGAATCCATCACTTTGGTAATGGTCAATGCCAATTCACGCCTCCGGAAATAGCGTGTCGGACCGGAAATGGGCAGGCCGACCAATGCTTTAATACGCTGCTTTGTACCAAACAGCGCGTGTGGATTCATTAAGCCGATAAAAACCAGGCGACGGCTGACCCGAATAGCTTCGGCCAACGCTCGTTGCGGATCGGCACAGGTTTCCAAAACATGGATCAGGGTAACCAAGTCAAATTCATTGTCGGCAAAAGGCAGCTCCTCGGGCCGGGCCCGTCTTAAATCAGCCGCCGTACCAAGCCTTTCACGGGCGGCACCCAGCAGAATCTCGGAACGATCCGTCCCGGAAACCGCACATTTTTCATCGCGGAAAAGACGCAAATAATGTCCGGCACGGCAACCGACGTTCAACACGGTGCATCCGGGATTTGGCGCGGTCAATTCCACAATGATTTTTTTCTGACGGGAAAAAAGAAATCTGCCTTTTTCCGTATTCAGCCACTGATCATATAATTGGATATTTTGCTGCTCAATTGTCATCGATCGGTTCCCCCGTCGGCGCAATTATACTGAATTCAAATGAAATAGTCATCCATTGGTTTAGCCGCCAATGTCGGACATATCGCGGTGGCATTTTTTCAGGTGCCGGTCCGAGCAATCCAAATCATGATGCGCGGGCTTGAGATCAATAGCATTGCGAATCAGAGCCTCTAATTCCGTATCGTCACACCCGCGGGACAGGGCTTCTTTCAAATCGATTTCTTCGTCCTTGAGCAGGCAGGCACGCAACTTTCCATCCGCCGTCAAACGCAGACGATTGCATGTGGCGCAGAAGTGATTGCTGACCGGATTGATAAAACCAATCTCACCCAGACCGCCTTGAATTTTAAAGATTTTCGCGGGACCATCGGATTTGTTTCTTTTTCCGTTTATAGCTTCAAGCGTAAAATGCCGGCTGATCGTTTCCTGCAGCTGAGCCGTCGGCAAGAATTCATCAGGTTGATCGATATTTACCTCACTGATCGGCATGATTTCAATAAAGCGCACCTGAAAAGGATTGTCAGCCGCCATTTGGACAAAGTCCAGAATTTCATCATCGTTAACGCCTTTGATAACAACCACGTTAATTTTGATAGGTGAAAAACCGATTTTCTCAGCTGCGGAAATTCCGCGTAATACGTCACGTAGATCCCCACCTTGCGTGATTTGCGCGTACTTTTCAGGATTCATTGAATCCAGACTAATATTTATGCGGCGGACCCCGGCCTGATAAATGCCTTCGGCATACCTGTCCAGAAGAATGCCATTGGTCGTCAGACTAATGTCCTCAAGCCCTTTTATCCGTTTGAGTTCGGCGGCAAACTCCACAAAGCCGCGTCGTACCAACGGTTCACCACCGGTCAAACGGACTTTGATTAATCCCATGCTCACGGATGTGGACACCACACGAAGGATATCTTCATACCGCAGAATGTCGTCATGACCTTTTAAGGAAATGCCTTCTTTCGGTCGGCAATATACACAGCGTAGGTTACAGCGGTCGGTGATGGAAACGCGCAGGTAATTAATGTCTCGATTATGGTGATCACGCGCCATGAAAGTTACAACCCTTCTCTTTGTCTGACCGATGTTCAATAACACAAACGCTGCAACAACACAACGTACGTCTATTTTTTCAAACTATGTTTTCAGTCCATCGGAAGTCATTATCAATTTGCTAATGCGAAAGGAACGAGTCGAAATGATTTCTTGACAGGAGTTTGTTTCTCTATTAAACAGAAATTACACAAGATTCCTGCCTGTTGATGAACCTGGAAATCACGTCAGAGCAAGGTCAATACCCGGAGATAATAATGGACAAGATACCTATTACTAAAGAGGGATTTGATAAATTAAAAAAGGAATTGGAAACACTGAAAAATGTTTCCATTCCTGAAAACGTTCGCGATATTGAGGTCGCGCGTGCCCATGGCGATCTGTCTGAAAACGCCGAGTATTCAGCCGCTAAGGAAAGGCAATCCTACCTTTATGGCAAGGTGCAGGAAATTGAAAATAATCTTGCGTCCTGTAATATTGTGAATACAAAAAATATTATAGCAGACAAAGTCATTTTCGGTTGCTTTGTCACCATCGCCGACAGTGACGGCGGTGAAGAAATAAAATACCAACTCGTCGGCCCTTTTGAATCGGATATCAACGAAAATAAAATTTCCGTGACCTCGCCTATTGGCAAAGCGCTCATCGGAAAAGGCATCGATAGCGAAATAACGGTTAAAACCCCTGGTGGCACAAGACAGTTTCAAATTATCGACATTACTTCGGAATAATCAGGGACAACCTGTTTTTATACACAAAAAAAAGGCAGCCGATTGAGCTGCCTTTTTTCTTTTTCAAAAATGGTTATTAATTGAGGGAAGATTTCTCAGCCACACTGATTCGAGTAATCGCCCGAATCAGTGCCAGGCGGTTTTTCTCATAATCATTATGGTCCTTTGCCAATTGCGACAATGACGCTTCCGCTTTTTCCTTGGCTCTTGCAGCACGGTCCTTATCAATCGCGTCAGCTCTTTCCGCCGTTTCGATCAACACCGTCACCTTGCTTGATGTAATCTCAGCGTAGCCATTATTGACCGCATAATAAGTTTTTTTGCCGCCTTCAGCGGTGAAAAAATAAAGCTCGCCGATATCTACGGAGGTTAGAAAGGGCTCATGGCCCCGCAGTACGCCAAACTCACCTTCCGTTCCGGGAATGACGACTTCTTCGACTTTGCCCGAAAAAACCAATTTTTCGGGTGTCACAACTTCCAACAATAATTCTTCCGACATTTACGTCCTCACTTATTCGGAAAGAGCGCGAGCCCTTTCGACTGCTTCTTCGATGCCACCTACCATGTAAAATGCCTGTTCTGGCAAATCATCATGTTTTCCTTCCAGAATTTCCTTAAAGCCTCTGACGGTGTCGCCGACGGAAACAAATTTTCCTTCTGTGCCGGTAAACTGCGCAGCAACGAAAAATGGCTGTGAGAGGAATCTCTGAATTTTTCTGGCCCGGCCAACGGTCAGCTTGTCGGCTTCGGAGAGTTCATCCATACCGAGAATCGCGATAATATCCTGCAGATCTTTATACTTCTGGAGCGTTACCTGAACCTGCCTTGCCACCAGGTAATGCTCTTCACCCAAAACATTCGGATCCAGAATTCTGGACGTTGAATCGAGAGGATCCACCGCCGGATAAATACCGAGCTCCGCAATCGGACGAGACAAAACGACGGTTCCGTCAAGATGCGCGAAGGTCGTCGCAGGCGCAGGGTCGGTTAAATCGTCCGCGGGAACGTAGACGCACTGAACAGCCGTAATGGAGCCTTTGGTCGTTGAAGTGATGCGCTCCTGAAGCTCGCCCAAATCCGTAGCAAGCGTCGGCTGGTAACCTACCGCAGAGGGCATGCGCCCCAGAAGTGCGGACACTTCAGAGCCGGCCTGTGTAAAGCGGAAAATGTTGTCAACAAACAAAAGCACGTCCTGGCCTTCCACATCGCGGAAGTATTCGGCAGCAGCCAATCCGGTGAGCGCGACCCTGGCTCTGGCTCCGGGGGGCTCAGTCATCTGACCATAAATCAAAGCCGCTTGTTTGATAACGCCAGACTCCTTCATTTCGCGATAAAGGTCGTTTCCTTCACGTGTTCTTTCACCGACGCCCGCGAATACGGAGATACCACCGTGATGCATGGCGATATTATGAATCATTTCCATCATAACAACGGTTTTACCGACGCCGGCGCCTCCGAACATGCCCATCTTGCCGCCACGGGGGAAGGGAACAAGAAGGTCAATAACCTTAACGCCCGTCTCCAGAACGTGAACAGATGTATCCTGCTCTAGAAAGGTTGGAGATAAGCGGTGAATGGGCATTGTGGTTTTTGCGTTGATGGGACCCAAACCATCCACGGGACGACCCACCACGTTCAGAATTCTACCGAGACATTCTTTGCCGACAGGCACTGTGATAGGAGCCCCTGTATCCTTGGCTTTCATCCCGCGAACCAGACCATCGGTAATATCCATGGATATGCAGCGAACGACATTGTCACCGAGATGCTGCGCGACTTCAATAATCAGGTTATCTTCCTCGTCATTGATGGCCGGGTTGGATATGGTGAGCGCATTCAAAATACTGGGGAGTTTTCCTTCTTCAAAGGCCACGTCAACAACCGGACCAATCACTTGAACAATCTTTCCGATATTCATAACTATCTCCTTGCAAATAGTCGTACTAATATTTCTCAACATGCGACACTGGGCCGCAGAAAAACTATGATTTGGACAAAGCTTCCGTACCGCCGACAATGTCCATCAATTCCGCGGTAATCGCCGCCTGTCTGGCCTTGTTCATTTTTAAGGTCAGCGAACGGATCAGCTCTTCGCAATTGCTTGTGGCATTGTCCATGGCCGCCATCCGCGCACCGTTTTCTCCGGCGGAAGTTTCAAGCAGGGCGCGATAAATCAGAACATGGACATACATCGGCAACAGCTTCTGAAGCAGAATTTCGTCGGAAGGTTCGTAGACGTAATCCGCCCGGGAATCCGCATCGCCCTCTGCTTCCTGTCCGATGGAAGGAAGGGGAAACAGTCTGACGACCGTAGGTCGCTGAATGGAAACATTCATAAACTGATTATAAATCAGATACAATTCGTCGTACTCTTCCTTGATGAAGGGCACGATAACCTCATCGGCTATGTCAGCCGCCAGAGTCATATCGAATTTATTGAGCACATCCACTTTCTGAGCAAGAACATTTGCCTTTTTTCGAAAATAGTCCCGACCCTTCCTGCCGACATTAATGAGACCGACCTCTTTATTGTCCTGGACTTTTTCACGCAGAAACCGTTCCGTGGCTTTGATCAGATTTGTATTAAAACCGCCGCAAAGCCCTCGATCGGATGTCATGCAAATGACGCGAATTCTCTTGGGTTCGCGAACCGCCAGAAGCGGATGTGTGGCGCTTTCCGCACGCTGCGCGACCGAATTGAGAACGTCCATAAACTTACCCGCATAGGGACGGAAATTCTCCATCTTTAATTGCGATGATTTGAATTTCGATGCGGCAACCATGT
>JAWOJC010000301.1:0-7870 GCA_046484315.1 Smithellaceae bacterium
GCCTTGGGCTCCCGGATTTTCGATGCAACCGGCAAGGAATACATGGATTACGTTCTTTCCTGGGGACCGATGATCCTGGGACACGCTCATCCTGAAATCATCGCCGCCATCTGTGACGCAGCGCAAAAAGGAACCAGCTTCGGCGCACCCACTGAGCGCGAAACAGCTATGGCAGAGCTGATCCATGAGGCCATCCCCTCCATGGAGCTTGTCCGCATGACCAGCTCCGGCACGGAAGCAACCATGACAGCCATCCGGCTGGCACGCGGCTGCACCGGCCGGAACATGATTTTGAAATTCGACGGCGGCTACCACGGACACGCGGACTCACTGCTGGTGAAAGCCGGTTCCGGCGTCGCCACCCTGGGCATCCCCGGATCACCGGGCATACCCGACGCACTGGCAAAGCTCACCTTGAGCCTGCCTTATAATGACATAGAAGCGCTCGAGATCGCGATGGAACAATACGGCGAGCAACTGGCCGCCGTCATCATTGAACCGGTGGCGGGAAATATGGGCGTGGTTTTACCCCGGGAAGGTTATCTGCGAAAGCTGCGTGACCTCACAACAAAGTACGGCATTATGCTGATTTTTGATGAGGTCATCACGGGTTTTCGTTTTTCCTTCGGCGGATATCAAGATCAAATCGGCATTGAACCGGATTTGACCTGCCTGGGCAAAATTATCGGCGGCGGACTGCCGGTAGGCGCACTCGGTGGGAAAAAAGCAATCATGGGGAAAATCGCTCCGACAGGCGATGTCTATCAGGCGGGTACACTTTCCGGAAACCCCCTGGCCATGAGCGCCGGCATCGCCACGCTGAATCTGCTGAAATCGAAGGATACCCGTTATGACGAACTGCAGGACAAAGCGACCGATCTTTGCAATGAAATGACCGCGCTTTTTGCGAAAAGCGGCATCGCGACCTGCATCAACAAAGCAGGGGCCATGTTTACCCTGTTCTTTCAGGAGGGGCCTGTATATGATTTCGAAAGCGCACTGAAGTCGGACACAAAACTCTACGCGCGCTTCTTTCACGGGATGTTAAAAAACGGCGTTTGGCTGGCGCCCTCGCAGTTTGAAGCAGGATTCCTGTCGTTTGCACACAGCGCACAGGATATTGACTTCACGCTGGAGGCGACAGCTAAAACACTGAAATTTTTGTCATAGGCCGATTGACAATCGCGCCCCGATGGAGTAGTAATTCACTCCTTTTTGCGCCAAAATAAATCACAGCAAGGATCGCCAAATGAAGAAAAGTCTAACCGCCCAATCCTTTTACGCGGGGAAAAACAAAATTGCCGTCGTCGGCCTGGGATACGTCGGCCTTCCCCTGGCCGCCCATCTGTCCCGCCATTTCACCGTGATCGGTTATGATGTCAGCGAAACCACCGTGGCCGAGCTGAAAAGAGGCCACGACCGGACAATGGAACTGCCGGACGGAGAACTCAAAAATTCTAAAATTCATTTTACTGCAAAGCCTTCGGATCTGTCGGGATGCAAACTCTTCATCGTGGCCGTACCAACGCCGGTGGACGACTTCCACGTTCCGGATCTGGCCGCCATGGAAAACGCCTCCGCCATCATCGGCAAACATCTCTCCGCAGGTTCCTGCGTGGTCTATGAATCCACCGTTTATCCGGGTGTGACGGAAGACATCTGCGTGCCCATTCTGGAGCGCGAATCGAAGCTCAAGTTCGGCCGGGATTTCACTGTCGGCTATTCGCCGGAACGCATCAATCCCGGCGACAAGGTTCACACGGTCGACAACACGATTAAAATCATCTCCGCCTCCGATGCGGCCACCCTCGACCTGCTCGACGGCATATACAGCGCAGTGGTCAAAGTCGCGCTGCACCGGGCCTCTTCAATAAAAGTCGCGGAAGCCGCCAAGGTCATTGAAAACACACAGCGCGATATCAACATCGCGCTGATGAACGAATTGGCCATCATCTTCAACAAAATGGGCATTGACACACTGGAGGTTCTTGAAGCGGCGGGAACCAAATGGAACTTTCTGAATTTCCGCCCCGGGCTGGTCGGAGGCCACTGTATCGGCGTGGATCCCTACTACCTGACCTACAAGGCGGAAAGTCTCGGCTATCATGCGGAAGTCATTCTGGCTGGACGCAGAATCAACGATAACATGGGAAAATATATCGCCGAACGCGCGGTCAAAATGCTGATCGCCGCCGATATTCAGATCCGCAAGGCGCGCGTGGCGGTTCTGGGACTTTCCTTTAAAGAAAACGTGCCGGACTTGCGCAACACCCGGGTCGTTGATATCATAAACGAACTCAAGGATTACGGCGTCGAAGTCCTGGCGCATGATCCGCTCGCCGTCCCCGAAGAAGCGCGCCAGCATTACGGCATTGATATCGTCTCCATCAAAGAGGTCAAAAATGTCGATGCGGTTATTCTGGCCGTGGCTCATGACGACTATAAAAAAATGGGCATGGCGAAAATCGCTTCGCTTTGCGGCAAGAGCCGTCCCGTTGTCCTGGATATCAAAGCGGTCTTTGACCCGCAGGCAGCGTTGGACATGGGCATTAACTATTGGCGTTTGTAAAGGAGTACCATGAAAAAAGCTTTTCTAACAGGCATCACCGGACAGGATGGATCCTATCTGGCCGAATTTTTACTCGACAAGGGATATGAAGTTCACGGGCTGATCCGGCGATCCAGCACTTTTAACACGGACCGGATTGATCATCTCTACCGCGATTCCCATGATCCGGACACAAAGCTGTTTTTGCACTATGGCGATCTGAGCGTTTCGGGTCAGCTGATGGATTTGCTCGCGTCGATCAATCCGGATGAAATCTATCATCTGGGCGCGCAAAGTCACGTGCGCGTGAGTTTCGACATGCCGGAATACACGGCGGACATTACAGGATTGGGTACACTGCGTGTGCTGGAAGCCATTCGCAAAACAGGGATCCAAACAAAATTTTACCAGGCCTCTTCCAGTGAAATGTTCGGCGCCGCAGAGCCGCCGCAGCTTGAAACCACCCTCTTCCAGCCGCGCAGTCCCTACGCGGCGGCAAAAGTTTTTTCCTATCATATCGTACAGAACTATCGCGACGCTTATGGCTTGTTCGCGACCAACGGCATTCTCTTCAACCACGAATCACCGCGGCGCGGTGAGACGTTCGTCACGCGCAAAATCACCCGCGCGGCAACACAAATCAAAATGGGCCTCAAAGACAAGCTTTACCTGGGAAATCTGGAGGCCAAAAGGGACTGGGGATTTGCCGGCGACTTCGTGGAAGCGATGTGGCTGATGCTTCAGCAGGATAAACCGGATGATTACGTCATTGCTACAGGCGAGACCCACTCCGTCCGGGAATTCGCGGAAAAAGTTTTCAGTAAACTGGGATTGGATTACGCCAAACATGTGGCCGTGGACCCGCGGTATTTCCGACCCACGGAAGTTGATATTCTCCTGGGAGATGCATCGAAGGCAAAAAAGGCTCTGAACTGGCAACCTAAAGTGACATTTGATCAACTCATCGACATGATGATCGCGGCCGATCTGGAACTGGCCAAAAAGGAAAAAACGCTGGTGGACGCCGGTTTTTCCTGCAACAGCTCTGAACGCATCAGTTAATTTATAAAGAAGGACAGTGCCCTTGCTTAAAAACAAACGCATAACCGTCACGGGCGGCAAAGGATTCTTAGGCGGCCATCTGATTCAAAGACTGGCCGACTACGGATGCGCCGCCATTGAAATCGTGGACCTGCCGGACTATAATCTGACCGACTTGTCTGATATTCGCAGAATGTATAAAGCGACTAAACCCGATATGGTCATCCATCTCGCGGCAAAAGTCGGCGGTATCGGCTTCAATCAGGAAAAACCCGCCGAACTCTTCTACGACAATCTCATCATGGGTACACAACTGATTCATGAGGCGTACCTTCATGGTATTGAAAAATTCGTCGCGTTGGGTACGATCTGCGCCTATCCGAAATTCACGCCTGTGCCGTTTAAGGAAGAAGATATCTGGAACGGATACCCTGAAGAAACGAACGCGCCTTACGGGCTGGCCAAGAAAATGATGCTGGTGCAATCTGACGCCTACCGTCAACAGTATGGATTTAATTCTATTTTTCTTTTGCCGGTCAACCTCTACGGACCGGGTGATAATTTCGATCCCCGATCGTCGCATGTCATTCCGGCGCTGATTAAAAAATGTTTTGACGCAATCGACCGCAAAGAAAGCGTCATAGAGGTTTGGGGAACCGGATCAGCCACCCGGGAATTTTTCTATGTGGAAGACGCAGCCCGGGCCATTTGCATGGCTTCGGACCAATACAACAAAAGCGAACCGGTCAATATCGGTGCTGGATTTGAAATTTCCATCAAGGATCTGACGGAACAAATCGCGGCTTTATCAGGGTTTTCAGGCAAAATTCTCTGGGATGCCTCCAAGCCTGACGGCCAGCCGAGGCGGCAGCTCGACACATCCAAGTCATTGAAAGAATTTGGTTTTAAATCTGAGACCGGTTTAACGGACGGACTGAAAAAAACCATCGACTGGTATGTAAAAAACCGTCACCTTTTAAACAAAAAATGAACGCCGGTCACGGTTTTTAATTGACTTTGACTATCGCCCATGTTAAGGAGTCTGCGCCGAATGGATACGGACACAAAAAAGATGGCCGTTCAGATGGCTTTGGCCAGTAGCCTCGGCATTGCCATGGTTATAGCGGTTTTCGGTTGCCTCATGATCGGGGTCTATTTAGACCGAAAATTCGATTCAGGTCGTGTTTTTACGGTTGTTTTTTTAATACTGGGCATAGCAGGCGGATTTCGCAACCTGTATGTTCTGATTAAGAAGAATTTTCGTGATAAAGAACAAATCATAAAGAGCTTAAAAAGTGAAACACACCGACAAAGACCCTCTCCAAAAAAGACTTGAAATTGCCAATTGGGTTATTCTTGCCGTTTTATTTGTCCCCTCTCTTATTTTTGCACCAGTAAAATTCGCTCTGGGCGTCCTCTTAGGCGGCTTCATCAGCATTATTAATTTCTACGGCATGGAACGTAGTCTGCACGGTATTTTCAAAAAACCAACCGGCAACGTCAAAGGTCCCGTGATGGTCAAGCACTATATCCGGCTTGCCGCAACCGCCGTTGTTTTGTATTTCCTGATCACGAACGAGACGGTTCATGTTATCGGACTAATCATTGGACTTTCCGTGGTTGTCATTAACATCATGGTTACCCTGATTACCATGTTGACAATAAAAAAAAACTGTATTGAGGAGGTTCGTTAGCATATGCACCCCATATATTTCCTGGAAAACCCTTTTATTCCCGCGCATGTGACCTACACGTTGTTTCTATGTATTTTGCTGATCGCGGTATCGTTTCTGGCAACAAGAAAGCTTTCTATTTATCCCGGCAGACTGCAAAACGTCATCGAAGTCATCATTGGCGGATTTGACGCTCTGCTCAATGAAATCATGGGACATCATGCACGAAAGTTTTTTCCGCTTGTGGCCACACTGGGATTGTTCATCTTCTTTTCCAACCTCATGGGCGCATTTCCGGGATTCAAATCCCCCACGTCCGACATCAACACCACCGTGGCACTGGCGCTGATTGTTTTCTTATCCACGCACGTGGTGGGCATTATGACGCATGGCTTCAAATATATCAAACAGTTCCTGGGACCGGTCTGGTGGCTTGCACCGCTGATGCTGCCCATTGAAATTGTCAGCCATCTGTCAAGACCGCTTTCATTGTCTTTTCGTTTGTTCGGAAACATCAAAGGCGGCGATCTCGTTTTGATTATTCTGCTCATTCTGGTCCCCCTGGTCGTTCCCATGCCCATCATGGCCCTCAAACTTTTCGTGTATCTCGTTCAGACACTGGTCTTCGTTTTACTGTCCATGATGTACATCGCCAGCGCGATGGAAGATGCACATTAAGGCCGAACGGCTTTGCGTATTGAAACATAGAAGGCTGACAACTTGCAGGTTGTCAGCCTTTTTTTTGGCCGCCGGATGACTTCACAGACACAAATGCTTGCCAACGTTTAAAATAATGGAATCGAGACTTGACGATATTGAATAATCGTAATAATTGGATTGAAAGAATAACAGGACATTGAATACCGGAGTTTTTATGCATAGCCTTGGAATTAACGTCGGATCTTCTAATATTAAAGCTGTTTTGCTGGAGGGAGATTCGATTGTCTGGAGCGCGGTCGAACCGCATGAAGGAAATTTTCTCGACACGCTGAAGAAAATCCTTCTGTCCCGTTCGATACCCGCGAATGTTAAAACATTGGCCACCGGCACGGAAGGCCGGCATCTTTTAAATGTCAACAGCGTGATTGAACCCCTCTGTATAGAGGAAGCCCTGCGAAAACTGGACTCCTCGGCGGATGCGCTGGTTTCTCTGGGAGGGGAAGATCTTGTGGTTTATACCCTCGACAAAGGCAATAAGATCATCACCAGCTTTTCGGGAAACAAGTGCGCCTCCGGCACGGGCGAGTTTTTTAAGCAGCAGCTGGCACGCATGAACATGACGCTGGCCAACATTCAAAGCATCCCCGAAGACAGCCGCGTGCTGAAATTATCTTCCCGCTGCTCGGTCTTTATGAAAAGCGACTGCACGCACCGCCTGAACAAAGGCGAAGCCAAAACGGGTGATATCGTCTTGTCGCTCAGCGACGTCATGGCCGTCAAAGTCATCGACTTTCTCAAAAGAGCCAGAATCGAAAAAGGAAAAGTCCTGCTGGCAGGCGGCGTGACACAAAATCCTTACATCCTTCGCTTCATCCGAGAAAGAATGCCCGATATTGCGTTTATTGTCCCCGAACAGGCTCCCTACTTTGAAGCCTACGGCGCGGCATTGATGGCCAGAACCTCCGGCAGTAAACTGCCCGCCGTCAGCGCCCTTTTCAAAAGCAGCCGGATCCAGTTCAAGCGTTTCAAAAGTCTGAAGACCGCCGAAGGCAGAGTCACCTATCTGCCCTCGCAGAAAGGCAAAGTCGTCGCCGGACGCGAATACATCCTCGGCGTGGACGGTGGATCCACCACCACAAAAGCCTGCCTGATTGACATGGAAACACGCGAGGTCACCGCGTCATTCTACGGGCGGACGCATGGCGATCCGGTCAGCGCGCTTAAGAACTGTCTCGTTGAGATGAAAAAACAGATCCGCGACGACATCGGGGACGAAAAAATCCGCATCACTCTGGCTTCAACAACCGGATCATCACGAGAGATTCTGGGCGTTTTTCTGGAAACACCCGCCGTCTACAACGAAATCATCGCGCACGCCGTCGGCACGACGTTCTACCGTGACGACATCGACACGATTTTTGAAATCGGCGGGCAGGATGCCAAATATGTTTCTTTGAAAAACAAGGTCCCTATTGATTACGCCATGAACGAAGCCTGCTCCGCGGGAACCGGATCTTTTCTGGAAGAATCGGCCCAGGGCGACCTCAATATTCCGGAGGCCTCCCAGATCGGCGACATCGCGCTGGCGGCCGAAGCGCCTCTCAAATTCGGCGAACACTGCTCCGCCTTCATCAATTCCGACATCCGCAACGCTGTGCAGCAGGGCGCGTCGCGCGAAGACATTACAGCCGGCATCGTCACCTCCATCGTATCCAACTATCTCAACCGTGTCGTGGGCAACCGGACCATCGGTAAAAATATTGTGCTTCAGGGCGGCGTCGCCAAGAACAAAGCGGTCCCGCTGGCCTTCGCGATGTTGCTCGATAAAAATGTCCTGGTGCCGCCTGATCCGGAGCTGATGGGCTGTTTCGGCGTAGGCGTTTTGGCGAAACAGAAATTCGATGAAGGGTTTCTGACGAAAACAACCTACGACCTGGATCAGATCCTC
>JAWOJC010000303.1:0-8493 GCA_046484315.1 Smithellaceae bacterium
TGTATGTGAAGATTGTAATTATGTTAAAAAGGCAAGAAGATTATACAAATTTAAATTCAGAATTTTTAAGCCATTTTTTTATACGTCTGACAGGAGAGCTAAGTCTGATGGAGGATTAATCTTTATCTGGAAATATATAAAAATCCATTTATTCAGAATGCTGACCGGAAAAGAGATATTAAAAAACAATATTGAATACAATTACGGAAATTATTAACTGGAAATGAACTCTATTCTTCCCGGAAAAAACACAATAGCTACAAAGCTTAATGAAACCCGATCAGAACTGGCCAGGCTGTTCAGAAATAAGTATTTGTATATCAGCATTATCACCCTTATACTGGGAATTCAAATGAATTTTTACTCTCAGGAATACCTTTTGAATTATATACAGAACGGCTCCTCTCTTCCGGTACTTTCTGACCTAATCTTAATTAGACGATCTGAAAGCTGTCAACGATCAATTCGGCCATGAAGAAGGAGATCGGGCGCTGATTGCCGCCGCGAAGATTCTGTCACAGACCTTTCGCTCCTCCGATATCGTTTCGCGTATCGGAGGTGATGAGTTTGCGATACTCGCGGTGGATGCGGGTGAAGAAATTCGAGAAAAACTGCTTCGGCGTTTGTATAAACTGATTAACAATTTCAATGCCCGGAAGGGCCAGAAATTCAAACTCTCCATCAGCATTGGACATACCCTGCATGATCCCTCACAGTCCGCTTCGCTGGACGATCTTATTTCCCGGGCCGACAGGGAAATGTATAAAATGAAAAAGGTGAAGAAGCGCAGAGAATGATCGGCAGGTGTCTGTTGTTCGGTGCTTTCCGGGTATGCGGTCTTGCCCCCGTCCTGAATCCACCTGTTTTCTGATCGGGCCTGTCTCTTTGTGAACAGACAGGTCTGAAAATGTTTTTGTTGTTGCCGCATCCGCCCCACGTTTATATTTTCGAAATCACCATAGGCTGTCTTTTTAAGCAGTTTTTTTCTCTGCACCGGATAAAACCTGAATATGCGAGGGATATTTCTTTATGTTGGCGTTTTGACCAAAGATCATTTATGTGAAGTGATACAAAAATGAACCGTATTTTTTCATAAAAATACAAATTTGTGTTTGACAAAAAAGTAGTTTGAACGTAGATACGGCAAACGATTGCCGTTTGCCGTACGGGGTGTGGGCAGAGCATTTTAAGTTTCGGGGCAGACGGGGCGTTCCTCGGGCAAATGTCATGCGCGCCATAATGCATGCATTTAATAATAATCTTTTTAGAAGGAGAGTCCACTATGTCAGTCATTCAAGACGTCATCGCAAAAGTGAAGCAGACGGATCCGGATCAGCCGGAATTTCATCAGGCTGTTGAAGAAGTTCTGGAAACGCTGGAACCTACCGTTAAAAAACATCCGGAATTCGTCCGGGCCAGTATTTATGAGCGGATTGTCGAGCCGGAAAGAGCCATTCTGTTTCGCGTTCCCTGGATGGACGATAAGGGCAATGTCCAGGTCAACCGCGGGTTCCGCGTTCAGTTTAACAATGCCATCGGCCCCTTCAAGGGCGGTCTGCGTTTTCATCCGTCTGTTAACCTGGGCATCATCAAATTCCTGGGTTTTGAACAGATCTTCAAAAACGCGCTGACCACGCTGCCCATGGGCGGCGGCAAGGGCGGTTCCGACTTTGATCCCAAAGGTAAATCCGATGCAGAAGTCATGAAATTCTGTCAGTCCTTCATGCGGGAGCTCTTTCGCCATATCGGCGGCGAGACGGACGTTCCGGCAGGCGACATCGGCGTGGGCGGGCGTGAGATCGGTTACATGTACGGCTACTACAAGAAAATCCGCAACGAACACACGGGCGTTCTGACCGGCAAGGGTCTGGAGTACGGCGGAAGCCTGGTCCGTCCCGAGGCGACCGGTTACGGCACCGTGTATTTCGCAGCTGAAATGCTGGCCACGCGCGGTCTGGACTTCAAGGGCAAGACCGTGGCCGTCAGCGGCGCGGGCAACGTCGCTCAGTATGCCGTGGAAAAAGTCAATCAAATGGGTGGTAAGGTGATCTCGCTTTGCGACTCGACGGCGACCATCATCGACGAGTCCGGCATCGACAATGACAAATGCACCTATGTACTCGATTTGAAAAATGTCCAGCGCGGCCGCATTACCGAATACGCGGATAAATACAAGACCGTCTGTTATGAAGGCAAGAACGTTTGGGATGTGATCCGCGAACAGGGCATTAAAGTGGATATCGCTCTGCCGTGCGCGACGCAAAATGAAATCAATGACAAGAACGCCGCGGCGCTGGTGAAAAACGGTTGCTACTGCGTGGCGGAAGGCGCCAACATGCCTTCGACCCCGGAAGCCGTCAAAATCTACCAGGAAAACAAGATTCTGTATGGTCCCGGTAAAGCGGCCAACGCGGGCGGCGTGGCCACCTCGGGTCTGGAAATGAGCCAGAACAGCTTAAGGCTGTCCTGGACGCGCGAGGAAGTGGACAGCCGTCTGCTCCTGATCATGAAGAGCATCCACAAAGCCTGCTACGACACGGCGGAAGCCTACGGCAAAAAAGGCGACTACGTTGCCGGCGCGAACATTGCCGGTTTCACCAAGGTGGCCAAGGCCATGCTGGCTTACGGGGTGGTGTAAGGAAAAAGGTTCAAGGTTCAAGGCTCAAGGTTTAAGGATATCAGGATGATAAAAAAGCCGCGATCGCTTTTGTGATCGCGGCTTTTTCGTTTCATGTTGAACCTTTGTCCTTTGTCCTTTGTCCTTTGTCCTTCCTTTCTTCACTTTCCAAAGAAACAAATCATTTTCTGGGTTACAATATCCGACATCAGGCGTAAATCCCTGGCCCGGACGTCGTAGACATGCACCACCTCTGCAAAACGTGTGTCCTCCGGCATTAGATCCGTCAGGATATTGGGCTGCTTTTTCATCCAGTCCGTGTTGAAAATGACATCGTCTTTTTCCGGATATACCGCCATGTAAAAAATATCCATTTCCACCATGTCCTGGAAAAAATGTGTGCCGAAGGATAGATCGGGGATCAAAGCGCCGTCCCGATAGGCTATCTCGCCAATGGCGGTGATATTGTTGATTTCGGAAAACGTGACGGGAACACCCATGGCCGGCGTGGTGGTTCCCCAGCGCCCGGGGCCCAGCAAAATGGTCGGCATGACGTCTCGTCTGCCGATCTGGCGGTTGAGTTTTCCCACCAGCCGGGCTGCTTCATATTTATCCGAGAGGCTCAATCGCGTGTAGGCCTGCGGTTCGATATAAATAATTCGCGAGATCGTCTGGTAGACGCTGCCGCCCATGAAATTGGCTTCCTGGCGGATCAGGATTTTGTTTCTGGTGATCTTTTCCGGAAGTTCGACACGGCTGTAGTGCCCCTTGGTCTGGAAGGGACGGCATTGCAGCAGATTGATCCGGGCTTTGCCCTGCATGTCAAAGTTCACGGTAAATTCAATGTCCACCGGGTAGCGGTAAATCTGTTCCAGTGTCTTGAGCATTTTGGACATGTTTTCAGCAAACGGCGTGCCGGACATCAGCGCATCGAATGTGATCATCCAGGTATCGGCGGCTTCTTTGCCGACAGAGCGCAGATATTCAGCCGCCGCTTCGTCGCGCACCGCAATCATATCCAGATGCGGTTCGATATCCGTGTTGAGCAGAGTTTCGCTTCCCAGGGTCTGAAAATCATTGTCGCGCAGATTTAATAAGTCCACCTCGCGTTGAGAAAAGCGCCGGATATCCGCCTGATTGGCGTAGGGCTTGGTCAGCGGCGCGTCGAGCGCGACAATCCGGGGATAATCATTTTCTACGCGGTTCACTGCGCGCGTTCCCAGCCCGAACACAATTCTGAGCATGCCGGCTTTCGGATCCATGCCTTTTTGCCACACGAAGGTGTTATAGGACAAACCGACGCCTGCC
Organism: Smithellaceae bacterium; assembly: GCA_046484315.1. Taxonomy (GTDB): domain Bacteria; phylum Desulfobacterota; class Syntrophia; order Syntrophales; family Smithellaceae; genus UBA8904. Next base: position 3,926 of record JAWOJC010000303.1, read on the forward strand.
AGATCGGGGAAGAAATAGGCGTCGCGATGTGAGCCGGAGACGCGCTGCACCAGAAGCGCCATCTGCTCGTCCTGCTGGGCCATGCCGCGCTGCAGCCGGTAGGTCAGCGCGTCTTCATTCATCGTGGAGGCGTAAATTTTACGAACCGCGTCTTCAAAATTCCGGTAGCGCTCTTCGGGGGTTCCCTGGTTGACGCAGAAGAAGCTTTCGTATTTTCCGGCAAAGGCGTTGCCGAAGGCGTCTTCCAGAAGTGAACTGGAACGCACGATGATGGGCGATTGTCCGTAGTATTCCAGCATCAATTGGAACTGTTCCTTGACCTCATCGGGGAAAACGCCATGCAGCATTTTGTTTTTGAGCTCGCGGGCGACTTCGAAATAGCCTTCATCCGTTTTCTGCGCCATCAGCAGTTTCCACCAGCCGTTTTGCACCATGTAGGAATAGAAAATGTCCGAGCCGATGAAAAACGAATCGTGCATTTCCAGCTCTGCTCTCCAGTCGAAAGTCGTATCCTTGCACAGGATATTGCGCGCCAGCAGCATGCCCACAGATTTTCCGCCGATGAAGCCTGTGCCGATCAGTCTCTTTTTAATTTCAAGGAGGTCTTCGAGTGAAAAATATTCCTTGACCAGCGACAGCATTCTTTGCTCACGTCCGATCATGACCCGGGAAAGGGTTTCCACCATTTCCTGCTTCTCAGAGATTGCCTCCGGGTCATCCAGAATGGTTCCTGCCTTGAGAAAAATGCGGTCCCAGTAGTCGAGATTACGCACGCCGCTGGTGGCGTTTTTGTCCGTGAGATACGACAGGATGCTCGCGGCATCCGCGCTGTTTAAGATGGGAACAAACTTATCGCCTTCCATGATATGCGGCAGAAACATGGTTGGTGTATAGCGTTTCCAGGCCTTGAGCGGATGGACGCAGATCTTACCTTCGTTGTTATAAACGTCGAGCAACACCTGTGTCGTCTCACGAATGCGTGCCACGGTTTTGAATGAATGGCGGCTGCGCAAAAGCGCGAAGTACGCCACCGTGTTGAGTTCGAAAAGATAAGGGCAGGTGATGACGAAAAAATTGCCGATCATTAAGTCGGTGGCCCAGGCCAAAAGCAGATCGGACAGCGAATCAAAAACGTAGAACACATCGCGTCCCTCGTCGCGGACAATATTATGCACCTCGGTGGAAAATGACTCGAACCCCTTATTGGCATTGAGCTTATAGACCTTGCTGGCCTTGCCGCTTTCGAGCACCGGCGCGTGGTTGGCAAAGCGCATATAAACAACCCGGTGGTTTTGGGCCAACGCCGCTTCGACATAGGGATCGACAAACCGCTTGTAATCGGCAATGTTGTCCACCTGCAAGACGACATTGTCGCCCATTTGCAGAGAATTCAGGATTTCATCCAGACCGCTGATGCCGGTCGTCACGCGCGCGTAAGGTGCCATAATCGGGTTATCCTTTTCAGTGTGCTTATTAATGGAACAAAATTGTTCACCGGAAACCGGCCTTCTTGCGGATGATTTCAGAGACCGCATATTCGTATTTCTGAAAAAATCATGTATTCCCGAGAAGTTACGTTATTAGCCGCTTGCCGGTCTGCCTGGCGGCTTTTCTCCGGTTTTTGCCCGGGAACCTGTTTTGTGATGTTCATAACAATTTCCGTGCCATTGTGGTGAATTTGTTCGCGCGCTGTGCAAAATTGTTTCTCGTTTTTACCTTGACATTCTCCGGCCCTCTCTTTAGAGTTCGACCTGCTTTCACAGTGACATTATCTATCCGGTATCGTTGAGCAGTCATGAATATTGCAAAACTTCTGACAAAGCTGCGTGATGAACAAACGCTCGGCGCCGGGCAGGCTGCCCGCCTGCTGGACCTGCATGAAAAACGAATTTATTCCGTTCACCGGGAACTCCGGCTGTATCTCTATGCCGGCATGCTGCTGCTTATCACGGGCGCCGGTCTGACGGTCAAGCAATATTTTGTGCATTTGGGCGACCTGGTCATCATCACCGCCCTCACGCTCTGCTTTGCGGCGGCTTTTGTCTACTGTTTCGTGAAGGGACGCGCATTTGACCGCGGGCAAGCAGCATCGCCTAATCTGGCTTTCGATTACATCTTGTTTTTCGGCTGCGCGCTATTCGCGATGGACATCGCCTATATTGAAACGCAATTTTCCGTTCTGGGCGACGGCTGGAAAAACTATCTGCTGATATCGGTGGCGCTCTTCTTTCTTCTGAGCTACCGTTTCGATAACCGCCTGGTTTTGTCAATGGCGCTCTCAACGCTTGCTGCATGGTTCGGCTTTACCCTGTCCGCGCATCAATTCTTTTCATTTGCGGATCACTTCCGGTTTTATGCGATCGCTTATGCGTTGATCGTTTTCGGGGCGGGCGGGCTTTGCCTGTATCTTGGAGTCAAGAAACATTTTTTCGGGATTTATCTGAACTTCTCGATTCATTTTCTTTGCGGGGCGCTCCTTGCCGGCATCGCCGACCGTCCTGTTTTATCCTTGTACTTTTTCGCGCTGATTTCAGTCTGCGCGCTCATCGCATTTTACGCTGTCCGGGTCCGCCTGTTGCTCTATATGCTTTACGCGGTCGTCTACGGCTATATCGGTTTGAGCCTGGTGGTGGTCGATTGGAACCGGCAGGCGGTGATCTTCACGTTTGCCTACTTTATCATCACGTCCCTGCTGGTCATCGGGCTCATCTTTAAAATGTCCCGGATATTCAAGGAGCATGATCCATGATCGCGCTTTATTCTTCCGCGCAGGAAGAAAATATTTACATCCGCAGGCAGGCCGCGCTCTGGAAGCGTTCCGGTCTGATTGCTGATGAGCAACTGCGGGCTGTTTACGGCAGGACCGATCCGGATGTCCGACAAACCAACCTGTTTTTCCGGCTGCTTTTCTTGCTCTTCACCCTGTTGTGCGCCGGTGCGGTGACAGGGCTGCTGGTCTGGCTTATGCGGAGAGCGCCGCACGAACTGATCGCGGGGATGCTGATCGTTTTCGGCATTGTCTATTATCTTCTGGCGGAATACGCGGTGATTGCGCGACGGTTTTATCGTTACGGTATTGAAGAGGCGCTTGTGCTGATCGCCATGGTCCTGTTTTGCGCGGGGGTGGGCTGGTTGTTGGCTGAGCACAGTGTTTACTACCGGCAAGCCGCGACCCTTGTATTGGCTTTGCTGGCGCTGATCGCGCTTTGGGTCTATTTGCGCTTCGGGTTTTTGTATGCAGCCGCCATTGGTGTGACGGCCTTGTGCGCCATTGTGTTTCAGTGGTCTTTGTCCTTGATCACACAGAGATTTTGTGTCTTGTTCCTGCTGTCGGCCGTTTTCTTTTTCACAATCGTGACCGATCGCTCGGGGCATGATTTTCAAAAGGCGAGAACCGCCGCACTCCAGGCCTGCCTGCTCGTGGCGATTTATCTCGCAGTTAATCTTCACCTCTTCGGTTTAATCGGCATGCTCAACGGTTCTATGGGAGGCGGGCCTTTCCATGCGGGGGCCTTCCCGCCATTTTTGTATTGGACGTCCTATGTCCTGACGTTTGTGCTTTCCGCCTTCGGGATTCTGTGGGGCATCAAAAGCCGTAAGCGCCTGGTTTTGAACGCGGGTCTCGCCATGGCGGTGGCATCGCTTGCGACCAACAAAAGCTACTGGGGATGGATGCGTTATGCCTGGGACCCCGCGATTCTGGGCATCGCCCTGATCGCCCTTTCCCTTTTGATTACCCGCTGGCTCAATACCGGTCCGGGCCGGAAAAGATACGGATTCACGGCGGATGATCTGATGAAGCCGGACAATGCCGGTATCGACCTTGCCGATGTCGCAGCCGCGCTGACACCCGGGACGATTGAAGCCGCGCAGCCCGAGCCGAAGTCTCCGTATTTTCAGGACGGCGCCTCCGGCGGCGGCGGAGCGCAAAGAAACTTTTAGAAGGGCCGCTCCGCGAATGCATTTCGGCGAAAGAAGGTTGTCGTTGATTTGCCATCCTGTTTGTGAAATTATGCCCGGGGTTATCAGGAAGCATTGATTTAGAACCCGCCTTGGAGAATAAGATTATGTTGATTGTTATGCATCGCAACGCCACACAAAAACAGATAAGCGCCGTTACGGCTGCGGTAAAGCGCATGGGGCTGCAGGCGTCATCCATTCCCGGCAGCGAAAGAACCGCCATTGGTGTTCTGGGCAACAAAGAATATGTTAATGATCTTTCCATTCGCGATCTTCCCGGCGTTAAGGAAGTGATCCACGTTTCGAAGCCCTACAAGATGGTCTCCCGGGACTTTCACCCGCGGCCCACCGTGATCAAAATCGGCGATGTGGAAATCGGCGAGGGAAGAAGCCCTGTCGTTATTGCCGGGCCGTGTGCCGTGGAGAGTGAGGATCAGATTATCCGGACCGCCAGGGCGGTGAAAGCGGCCGGCGCCGACCTGCTTCGCGGCGGCGCCTTCAAACCCAGAACCGGACCCTATACTTTTCAGGGTTTGAAGGAGGAAGGTCTGAAGCTTTTGGCCCGGGCGAAACAAGAAACGGGACTCGGGCTGGTCACTGAGGTGATG
>JAWOJC010000306.1:0-2789 GCA_046484315.1 Smithellaceae bacterium
CGCTTTACCGTACATCCGGTACGATGCACGTATCGCTCCAAATCAACATTAGAAAGGTGTACCTACAAAAGTACGGCCCCCCTTTTATCTACCGTGTCATAGAAGGATTGGCGAGTTCATACTTTTTCATACCTCACTTTCCCCGTAGTATGAAAAAGTATTACTCGCTGCTCGCGGCCTGGCGTTGTCAGAATGTACCAACTGGACGTTTTTGACGCAGCTATAGTCGCGGCAGAGAACCCAATGAAACGTTACGCGCACCATTATCCCCTGTGCCGGTACAATGCACGAGGCCATAGTAGGACGGGAAGGGCACAGTTTTCCCCTTATACCGTCGCCGTCATCCCGACGATCCGAATTGCAGGTATGAAGGGAAAAGACATAGTAGGACAAAAAGGGCCGTTTTACCCTCATACCGTCAAAGGCCAAAATTGCCGCTCAACCCTGCTTTTGGCAGCATTGAACGGGGTCTAGCGGGGTTTTTAACCCGCCCCACCCCCTGTTTTGGCCCCTGTATGGCGCTTTGACGTGCTCCGGGAGCCGCCGTCGCCGCGAAATCGCTGTTTACACCGTTACGGTATGGCTGACGCATCATCGTAATCCTGCTGGCTGACCGCTTTTTCGGCCAGCAACTCACGAAACCGGCTGGCTTTCAATTCAATCGTTGAAAGTTGCGCCTCGAAACGGGCCAATGAGGCTTCCGCATTATCGAGGGAGGCCTGATACAAAGCGGGATCGATCTGAAAAAGCGCCTGGCCGGCCTGCACCAAAGAACCTTCCGTAAAGAGACGCTTCTGGATGATGCCGCTGACCTGTGGGCGCACTTCGGCAATCCGGTAGGCGGCTGTGCGTCCCGGTAATTCAGTGATCATTGCCACCGGTTGCGATTGTATCGTGACAACAGCGACTTCAGGTTCGGGAGGCGGACCACTCGCTTTCTTGTCTTTGCAGCCGCCAATCGAAAAAAAGACAACCAGAAAGATTGCGGCCATTATCAGCCCTGCTTTGTTATCTGTTTTCATTTACCACCTCTTTTATTGAATAGATCATATTTCGCCTGCCAGTGATGAAACTTTAATTATTTTCTGATCCGGTTGGTGTTCCAGGTGGACGCGGTTCAAGGCCGGTCATCAGGGTTTGCAGGTACTCGTGAATTTCCCGCCGGATGCGCGACGCATCGGCTTTGCGTCCCATTAACTGATCGTTCATTGCCGACTGGATGCTGATCATCCAGAGACATTTGGCTGCGACCTGCGGATCGACAGCGTCGCAGAGCCTTCCCAGTCGCTGTTCCGCCGCAAGATACAAACTCAGGCCTTCAATGGAGCGTTGCGGACCGATATCCCGTTCCTTCATAATTTCCTGCATGCGGGTACGCAACTGATGATCGGCGAAAATGGAGCAGACCATCAGAACGACGTCATAATGTGCGCGATAAACGGCATAAAGAACGTCTCCGAGATTTTCCAGAAGTGTAAGCGTCCCCACCCGGAGGGGCAGATTCCTCAAAAGGTTTTTAGTTTCGCTCACGCGCGCCTCCACCACCTCATGGATAAGTTCCGCTTTATCCTTGAAGTGGTGATAAATTAAACCTTCGGTGACCTTTGCTTCGCGGGCGATTTCCCGCGTGGTCAGGCGTGCCAGACCTCGGCTTTGCAGCAGGTTTTCCGTGGCCTTGATAATGTTCTGCCGGTTGTCGCTCATCTCATCGCTTTCTTTGCCTTGTCCTGCGTGTCCGGTTAGCACCCGTCCGGTTTTCGTATCGGAGCATGCCTGCCGGCGCTGGCTGAGTGTATGCTCAGTGTGTTTAAACAAATGATCAGTCCCTGTCAAGAATATTTTGCTTTTTTTTTGAGATGCTTCTCCGGACATTTTCCCTTGACATTTATCTGCAACAACGGCATTTAGCCCACGGGTTGATCGTGGAATTTTAAGGGGAAATAGACAATGAAAATTGCCGCAATTGCTTCCGGCAGTAATGGAAACTGCTACTATATTGAACAGGGCGATAGTGCTGTTTTGGTGGATGCTGGCATCAGCGCTGGGGAGATATTTGAACGCATGTCCAGGCTGGGCTTATCCATGTCTAAGCTTCGGGGTGTGTTCATTTCTCACGAACATGCGGATCATATACGCGGCATAGATGTGCTTTCCAGAAAATACGGTGTTGCGGTTTTCATGACAGAAAAAACGTATGCCTCCTATGGAAATATTATTGAAGACACACGGCTCAACTTCTTTTCGCCGGGGCAGACCGTGATATGCGGCGAGATCAGCGTCCATCCGTTTTTAAAATCCCATGATGCGGCAGAGCCATGCAGTTTTTCGATTTCCGGCGGAGAGCGGAATGTCCTGGTGCTCACGGATATTGGTCTGGCCTGTGAGAACGTCATCCTGCATCTGAAGCATACAGATGCCGTATTTCTTGAATCAAACTATGACGATGATATGCTGCAGTCGGGAGATTACACGGCTCACCTGAAAAAAAGAATCGCTTCCGACGTCGGCCATTTATCCAACACGCAGGCAGCCAGACTTATTGTGGAGCACGCGTCTTCGAAGTTGAAGCATGTGTTCCTGTCGCATCTTTCGGGCAACAATAACACACCGGAACTTGCTTTGAGTACATTTTGTCATTTCATGACGCAAAGAAAAGACCTGACCCCCGAAGTGATACTGACTTCAAGGGAAAAGGAAGGCGCCCTGGTTTGTCTGGATTGATTGTTTTCCTGACCTAAATCGCTTGTTAAAACTAGAACGAGAAGCGCAGGCCGATGCAATAGTAGTTG
>JAWOJC010000326.1:0-4156 GCA_046484315.1 Smithellaceae bacterium
ATGAATTCAACCGGTTTGTTGCCGGCATTGACCTTCCCGGCCCCGGTGATCTTGAGGGATTGCGCGAGCTGACTGTCTTATTCCCCTGGTTCCATTCTGCTCATTTATCGATGAAAATGTCGAACCCATCGACTTTAATGCGGAAGTGGATTTTGTCGGCATTTCGATGATGCTCACCGCGCAGATTAAACGCGGCTGGGAAATCGCGGATACGTTTCGCGCCCGGGGCGTGAAGGTTATGTGCGGCGGGATCGCCACCATGCTGCACGCTGAAGAATGCCAACAGCACGTCGACGCCGTTTTTCTGGGCGAGGCCGAAGGCCGGATGGAACAGGTCTTTGCCGACTTCAGGCAAAACCGTCTATTACCGGTTTATGACTATATGTATCAATTTCCTCCGATTGAAACCGTGGGGACGGCACGCCGCGGGATTTTAAACCGCGACATGTACAACTATCGCGGCGTCCAGATGGTCGATCTGGTACACGCGTCGCGGGGCTGCCGGTTTAACTGCTATCCTTGCGCGGTGAGATTCCTGGGCGGTCGCCAGTTTCGCCCGCGTCCCTATGACAAGGTGATCGAGGAACTCGCGAATATCGACAACAACCGCCTGTTCATCGTGGACAATTCGCTGGCGCAGGACAAGGACTGGGAGATAGGGCTGTTCAAGGAAATGATTCCGCTCAAAAAGAAATGGTGCTCCCATCCGATCGAAGATGACGATAAGGTGTTGGATATGGCGGCGCAGGCCGGCGCCTGGTTTGTTTATCAGGCGATTTTTGATTCATCCGATTTCATTCGGGACCGGATCAAGCGCTACCACGATTACGGCATCGCGGTGGAAGGCAGTATCCTGCTGGGGCTGGATTACCATACCGAAGACTACATCAAGCGGTGGATGGATTTTCTGCTGGAGGTCGAACTGGATATGGCGGAATTCACGGTGCTGACGCCTTTCCGGCACACGCGCACGTTTGACGATCTGCACAAAGAGGGCCGCATTTTTTCCTATGACTGGAATGACTACACCTGCGGCAAGGTGGTTTTTCAGCCGAAACTCATGTCGCCTGAAAAACTTCAGGAGATGTACTACTATTGCTGGGACCGGTTCTATGAAGAAGAGCCGCAAAATTATAAAATGTTCAAGATGCTCAAAAATGTGATGGACAAGGAAAAACGCGACGGGACGTTCAAACCGCGCGAGCGTTCGTAGACCGGACGCAGCTGAAAGGAGACAAGGGGCGCTATGGGAAAGACGCGCAAAAGCGCCGCCGTGGTGATTGACGGCGGCTATGTCAGTTATGAGGATATTCTGGCTGTGGCCAGGGACGGAAAGCCGGTGGTGATCGGCCGGTCGAAGGCTTTTGTAAACCGCATGGCCCGCACGCAAAAAGCGTTGATGGACGCCATGGAAAAGGGGGTTGCGGTATACGGCGTGAACACGGGCTACGGCAAATCCTGCGGCAACCGGATTGACCTGGCAACGGCCATGAAAAACGGATTCAATATCTTCCGATTTCACGGTTGCGGCACAGGGGATCCGATCGGTATTGAAGAGACGCGGGCCGCCATGTTGACTCGCATCCTGTGTCTGGCGCGCGGCTATTCCGGTGTTTCCATCGGTCTGCTCGAACAGATGGCGTCTTTTCTAAATAAGGGCATCACGCCCGTGGTGCCCTGCGAGGGGTCGGTGGGCGCCTCCGGCGATCTCACGCCCATGTCCTATATCGGCGCGGCGCTCGCGGGTGAGCGGGATGTCTTTTATGAAGACGACATCATGCCTGCGTCCAAAGCCATGAAGAAAGCCGGCCTGAAACCCTACCAGTATCTTCCGAAAGAACCCCTTTCGATGGTGAACGGCACCACGACCATGACCGGCATTGCCGTGATGGCCGTCGAGCGGGCCGAAAGCATCATGGAGGCGGCGATTTGCGCCACTGCGCTGAGCGTTCACGGCATGAAGGGCAATGCCCATCATTACCATCCGGTGATCTCGGACGCCAAACCCTTTGCCGGTCAGGCCCTTGTGGCGAAAAAAATTGCCCATCTTCTGCTGTCCCGGGTCTCCGCGCGGCAACTCGAAGATGATGCGCTCGAGACCCTGCAGGATCCTTATTCGCTTCGCTGCACGCCGCAAGTGCTGGGCGTCCTGGCGGACGCGCTGTCGTGGATTAAAAAATGGGTGGAGATCGAAGCCAATTCCTCCAACGACAATCCGATATTTGACCCCGCCACGGGCCAGGTGCTGATGGGCGGTAATTTTTACGGCGGCCACATCGCGTTTGCGATGGACGGTCTTAAAGCCGCGCTGGCGTCGGCCGCGGATATGTGCGACCGCCAGGTCATGCTCCTGGTCAACCCCACTCTGAACCGCGGTCTGCCGGGTGATCTGGTGCGCTTAAACGGTGCGGAAACAGGGATGCATCATGGTTTCAAGGCCATGTCGATTGCTTCATCGGCGCTGGCCGCCGAGGCGCTCAAAGCCACGATGCCCGCTGCGTCGTTTTCGCGTTCAACCGAATCGCACAATCAAGACAAGGTCAGCATGGGCACCATCGCGGCGCGCGACGCCCTGCGGGTCTGCACACTGACCGAACGGGTGGTGGCTATTCATTTACTGGCGGCGGCGCAGGCCTGCGACATTCGTCAGAATATCAAGGTGCGGCCGCTTCTGGCCAAGGCGCTGGAAAATATCCGGCAGGTCAGCGATCCTGTGATGGAAGACCGGCCGCTCGACGAGGATATCGAAAGAATGTGCGTGGTCATCCGTTACACGGACTTTTTCAGGGGGAAGCGATGAGCGACGGGAAAAAAAGTTTCGAAGTCCGTCTCAGCGTGCCGTTTTTCGATCTGGATCCGATGCAGATCGTCTGGCACGGCAATTATCTGAACTATTTCGAAATCGCCCGCGCCGCGCTGTTCGATCATAACGGCGTTGATCTGTATGCCTACTATGAACGGGAAAGAATTATTTTTCCGATTATCCGGACATCGACCAAGCATATTTATCCGCTCAAGCACAGAGATGAAATTATTGTGAAGGCGACGCTCGTCGATGCCAACATCAAACTGGTTGTGGATTTTGAAATTCGCAAGGCGTCCGATCAAAGCGTTTGCGCGCGCGGACGGACGGAACAAGTGGCGGTGGTATCGCCGGAGATGGAAACCCTGTTCAGTATTCCGCAGGACATTCGAAAATTGTTGGGGTATGCGTCCTAATGGATGATCTTTTAAAGAAGGCCTATGTGGCCGGCGTGGAGCGGGTGGCCGCCTGGTCGGATCTGCTCGACGCGATCAATGTGTTTCCGGTGGCCGACGGGGATACCGGACGTAATCTTGCCATCAGTCTTTCCCCGCTGCGTTTTGCAGGCGATGAGAAAGAAAAAGTCGTTCGTCGTCTGCTGATGTCGGCGCGCGGCAATTCCGGAAACATCGCATCCCAGTTTTTTTCTGCGTTTTACGCGGCCGAGTCGGTCTTTGCGCTTGCCACGGCCGCGCAGGAGGGAAATAAGAAAGCGTGGCAGGCGCTGGGCGATCCCCGTCCCGGTACGATGCTGACGGTTTTCGATGCGCTCGAAGACGCGTTGTGGCGTGAGAACTTTCTTCCGACGCCCGAAGCGGCCGAAAAATTGATTGCGCGTCTGGCTCAGGCGGTGTCCGACACGCAGGAGCTTTTGCCCAAATTAAAAGAGGCGGGCGTTATCGATGCCGGCGCGCTGGGCATGTATATTTTCTTTGAAGGATTTTTCCTCACGCTGGCAGGCGCGACCGGCAATTACCGGCCGGTGACGGACGTGTTCAAAGGCCGTTTGCAGATCCTGTCATCGTTTACGTCGGAGGCGGAAGCCGGCTACTGTGTGGATTTTGTCCTGCGTGCGGGTGACAAAACATCCGGGGATCTGGCCTCGGTGATGGCATCGCAGGAAAGCGCCATTGTGATCGGTCAGGGGTACCGATGACCATCAGCAGGTCGGCCTGGCGCGGCGTGAAGCGCGGCAGCAACGCGCCGAAGCGGTCGATGTCGTACGGCGACATCGACAGCGACATGTACTCCATGGCGCAGCAGGCGGTCGCGAAGGGATACGGGAAGATCGAGTACTTTCGTGCCCAGGCCAGGGCGGCGTCGACGCGGGTGACCACCACGGCCTCGGCCAGG
>JAWOJC010000021.1:0-6238 GCA_046484315.1 Smithellaceae bacterium
CTTTTAAAGACGGTTGAATTGGGAACTTGCACTTGATTGCCGTCGAGGGTCATCAGAACCGTCGTGCGGGAGGTCAGCCGCTGAACGTAACCCGTGACGTTTGCGACTTCCACCAGATCGCCCTCACGAAACGGTTGCTGCAAGCTCAGAAAGAGACTGGCAAGAAAATTCTCGGTGATGTCGCGAAAGGCAATGCCCAGCACCAAACCCAGCAGGCCTGTGCCGCCCACCAATGTCAGCGCCAGTTGCGTAAGTCCGGCGATACGCAACACAAGGTATAGGCCCACAAGCATGACCAGCACGCCGCCCACCCGGGCGATGACTTCGCGCAACAGATGGCTGAGGGATCGACCCAGAAGCCCGCGACGAAGTCCGTACACCGTTAACCTGGCGAAGAGCCATGAAATAGCGATGACGACCAGCGCCACCACCATCAGGGGCAGCAATCGAAGGAATCCGCGTGCTAGATCACTCATGACCTGAAAGGTTGGATCGAAATTCCAAACCGTGGTGGGAACCACTTCGATGTGATTGACGACGGCCACCACACCTTCCGTATTTTTTGCTAAATCTCCGGCCCACTTCCTGGATTCATCATTCTCAGTCGTTCCTTTCAAAAAAACGATTCCGTCCTGGACTGTGACCTTGGGCTCGCCAAACCAGCCTGTTGTTTTAAGAATATCCGCAATGCGTTTCCGGATGGCGTTATCCTTGGCAACGGGTTGCACATCGACTTTACCAGGGGATTCGGGTTTGCCGTCAGGCGCTTGCGCAGGCAGCGGCTTATTCTCGCTACCGTTTAGCGGTTGAGCGGCAACTGAGGTAAACGTTAAGAGGGCCAAGCACAGGAGCATAATGGCGCAGAGAAGTCGGGCAGGTCGCAACCGGGCCAGACCCCGGGTTCGAACCAGGAGCCGCCCCCGAAGACGAGGCGTTTTGCCGTAATCGTCCGACTGATCCGCTGTGCTCACTTGGATACTTCGACCAGATGTGTCGTCCATAAGCATTTGCCCATCCGTCCGGAAATTTGATGACGATACTGAGGTGATCCCACGCCCTTCGGCTCTGAAATTTACCTTGTACGCAGGAGTAGATCAAGAGACCAATTGGAATATCGTATATTGTTCCACAATTTTCTACACCTTTTCACAACAGCAAATAACCTGCCAATCGCCGCAGAAATATTCGAATTTTAAATTCCGTCTTTAATAACGGATGATTATATAAAACGAAAAGATGCCGCAACAAGTGAATTACTTCGTCCGGCCTCAGAATTTGGCGGAGCCTCAATATATTGAGGGTAATTTTAAGGTAAGCAAAAAGGCAAAACTGGGTCAGGTATTGAAATATGAGTTTGTTTATAATCACAGGTTCGCCTGACGAACAATCAACATGAATAGCGGGACATCCTTCAATTGTTAAGGCACGATGAGCCCGCACCCTAAGATCAAAAAAGGAGGAAAAAATTAAGCGTTATATCTCCCTCGCCCCCCCAAAATTCACCGGTATCTCCCTCCCGTACTCCGGTCAGGTTTCTTTTGATTAATCTTCGAAAGGTCATTATTGATTTCGTGGCATTTATATAACCGTATATCCTGATTGATGATCGTTCTTTTACGAGACAGGGTTGATATTTCATTGCTCAGTTTACGCATTTTCTCATTCACAGGGGGCGTTCTTCCGGACCGGCGCCGATAGTTCCAATGGTCTGCCGGGTCGCTTTGTCCGTCTTTGAGCTGTTCCCGCTGCAGTTCAGAACGACACTTCTCCAGTGTGTTGATTTCATCGTTTACATCTTCTAACTCGCGAGAGAAATGACTGCATTTGTCAATTATGTTTGCAGCATCAGACACAGATGAACGCTTCGGTTCATCATCGGTTCCTTCCGTTCCGGCACATTTCATGCCGTCTTGCGGGGCAGAAGTGAAGATCATATTGCCGTCGGCATCAGTACATTTGAAAAGTTCTTGTGCGTATGCGGCTGTTGAAATGAAGGAAAAAACGCATAGCAATAATAATATTTTTTTCACCAATACCCTCTTTCGGAACCAGCATGGCACGCAAACCGACCAGGCAATATCCATTTTAGTTTTTTTGAGTTGTCGTCAGTCAATCATCTCTTTTTCAGGGAAAGTTTATAATTGACCTGAGGTAAAAAGTCAACAATTGGCAGGAAGTGCAGCGGGAAGGTTTATCGACACCCTGCATAAGAACAAAATTCTTCTGCGAAAAAACGGCAACAAACGAAAACGCCAATGGCCTGTTGAGACAATATTTCCCAAAAGGAACGCTCTCGGCGTTTCTACCTTTCTACCTTTCACCTTGATCCTTGAGCCTTTATCCTTCGTCCTGATCTTTTCACCCGTCGCTCTTGATTTTTTTTAAGGCAGACATACATTGAGAGTAGGAAATAAAAAATGCAGTTTGCCAAAGGAAAATAAGATGATTGAAATATCGATAACCGAAACCGCGAAAATGGAGCTTCTCAAGGTGCTCGAACGTTTTGATGCCAAATCCATTCGGTTGACGCAGCAAGGCTATGGCTGAGTGGGACCCCGATTGGCATTGGTTCTGGAGGAACCGAAAGAAGGAGATGAAATTGTGCATTTGGAGGGCTTCGCATTTGCCTATGATAAACAGGAAGCACCTTTGCTGAATCAGACCCTGATAGACTACAAAGATTCCTGGTATGGAGAAGGGTTCACGGTCTGCTCGCCGCAATCGGAGCAATGCTGAGAGTCATCGACGCGCCAGCAGCTCTTTTCTGCGGAAGCAATTAATTGCGTGATCGTTGACCATGCCGGTTGCCTGCATGTGCGCGTAGCAAATCGTCGAGCCCATAAATTTAAAACCCCTTTTTTTGAGGTCTTTGCTCAACGCATCCGATTCGGGGCTTGTGGACGGATAGTCGGATAATTTGAGAAAGGTGTTGACCTTGGGTTTGCCTCCGACAAACGCCCATATGTATGTTGAAAAGCCGCCGAAGGCCTGCTGCACTTCCAGAAAACGGCGCGCGTTATTGACGGTCGATTCAATTTTGAGCCTGTTTCGGATGATGCCGGGATTTTGCAGCAGTTTTTCAATCTTTGCCGGACTGAATCGGGCAACCCTTTCCGGTTCAAAATTTTCAAAGGCAATGCGGTAATTTGCCCGCTTTTTCAAAACGGTGTACCAGCTTAAACCGGCCTGCGCGGCCTCCAGCGTTAGAAATTCAAAGATCAGCCGGTCGTCATAAACCGGAACGCCCCATTCCTTATCGTGATAGTCAACGTAATCGGGTTTGGATAAATCCACCCAGGGGCAACGGCATTTTTCGTTTTCTTTTTTTGTTTTCATGGATCAACCTCCGCGTATAGCCGCAAGCAAGTATGGGAACGCTGTATGCTTTATTCTATCAAGGCGTATCCCTTGTAATGCCTCTGAAAGATTTCTTTGCCGTGGCTCAGAAATTTGGCAAAATCCCAGTCGTACTTTTCAAGCCGGTTTCGAAATTCGGGCTGCACCACATAGGTTTGTGCGGGCAGCATCAATTGACCGGCCAGTTCAACCTGCACGGAAAGGCGCGCGTACATCTCCCCTTCAAAATGGTCCAGACGTTCCCACGCCCGCATGGGCAAATCCCGGTACACAATCCCTTCGACAAGGCCTGCTTCACTGTAAACCAGAGCAGGGTAAGGCTCGCCTTTCACGGCGCGGCGGCTGTAACCTTTCACAATTCCCGGTTCGCAGGAAAGAAGGCAGCCCGAAACTTCCGTCATGATGTCTTCGCACATCAGGGTTCCGTAGGCAAACAGGTTTTGCATATTCATTCTCATGTACGCTTAGAGTTCTTTGGGATCCATGCCGAATTTGTTGATTCTCAATCCCATGACGCGTTCCGTAATCCCCAGTGCGCGGGCGGCCTTGGCCATGTTGCCGCCGGATTCCTGAAGCGCTTCAATGATGAGCCCCCGCTCGACGGCGTCGAGCGTTTCGGCCAGCGCGCCTGCCTGTTTCCCGGCGCCTATGCCCGCGCCCTTCTGAAGATGCAAGGGCAGATGATGACGGTGAATGACGCCGTCCGTGGTCAGGATGATCGCTCGCTCGATGCAGTTTTCCAGTTCACGGACATTGCCGGGCCAACTGTGATTTCTTAAAAGTTCACGGGCCGCGCCCGATATGGCCTTGATGTTTTTTCCTATCTCTTTGGCATATTTTTCTCTGAAATGATCCGCCAGAAGCAAAATATCCGTTTTTCGCTCCCGGAGCGGCGGCACGGTTACGGGAAAGATATTAAGACGGTAGTAGAGATCCTCGCGGAACTTTCCTTCACGCGTCCGTGTTTCCAGGTCACGATTGGTCGCGGCAATGACCCGCACATTGGCTTTGAGCGTTTCGTTGCCACCCACGCGTTCATATTCTTTTTCCTGAAGCACGCGCAGCAGCTTTGCTTGAAGGGCGGGAGTAAGTTCACCGATTTCATCGAGAAAAATTGTTCCGCCCTGCGCCATTTCAAACCGGCCCTTGCGCAGAGCCGTCGCCCCCGTAAATGCGCCTTTTTCATGACCGAACAGTTCGCTTTCAATGAGTGTCTCGGGCAGCGCCGCGCAGTTGACTTTGATGTAGGGATTTGAAGCAAGGTGCGAACGATAATGAATCGCGTGCGCGACGCGCTCTTTGCCGACGCCGCTCTCGCCCAGAATCAGCACCGTTGCGGACGTCCTGCTGACTTTGTCGATCAGGTCATAGACGGCCAGCATCGGCTTGGCGTTGCCGATAATCGCCTGCGGTCCGAATTTGACGACAAGCTCCTGATGGAGCCTTTGGTTTTCATCCTTGAGGGCGGCAACCTCTTCCTGCGCCCTCTGCCGCAAACGCGCAGCCTGTGAAATGCAAGACGCAATGATGGTCAGCAGCCGCACGTCCTCCCCGCAGGATTCTTCGCCGCCATAGGGACGGTCCACGGACAGAGCGCCGATGACTTCCGCGCCGATTTTAATCGGTACGCACAAAAAGGTTACATCGCGCACGTCGAGATTTCTGCGCGAGCCGGTGCGGTCGAGAAAAAGCGGCTCCTCCGAAATACGCGGCACCACCGCGACACGTCCCGTATTGATCACCTGCCCGGTGATGCCTTCACCCAAACGATACCTGCCCCTGGCCTGCTCCTCTGGCCTCAGGCCGTAGGCCTCGTCAATGGAAATCTCGCCGGTCCCGCGGTTGAGTATCGTTACCGAACCGCGCAGAATGTCCAGATGACGCGCCATCATCGGCAAAACCGGCTTGAGCGCATCATGCAGATCCAGTGATTCAGCAAGCTGCCGGCTGATTTCAAAAAGCAGCGTCAACTCTTTGAGCTCCCGCGACACCCTTGCCTGTTTAGTTGAAGAAGACATTATGACAAACTCCCGCTCCATCCGGCTGCTTTACGTAAACTGCTGTTTGTAAATCAATATCCATGCCAGAAAGGAAACTCGCTGCAAACTATCAGAATCACTGCAACAACCGAAAAAACCGGGCACAAAGGCCGTGACGTCTGCGCACTATTTCGTCGGAAATGAATGAGGGCTTTACAGAATTGTCATGTCGGTGCTTTAATATTGGACAGGCTAAAAACAAACAGGGCATATTTTCACCACGTGTCTTTCCGGATCATTGCGCCCACATTTTAGTTTGTCACTTTTCGAAACGATACATAATTGTCCTTTTCCCATGCGCCGCCTTATGAATATTTAAAGATAGAATTCAAATACTTAGATTCGTTACTGTGGAATGGCACCATCCTTGCCTTAAGAGAAGCCGAAAGCAAATATTTTACAAGGAGCCTTATTATGAAAAAGTTGAGCAGTCTGTTTTTTACACTGATCGGATTTATTCTGATCACAAACATGCCGGCCCTGGCCCAGGAAACCGTCGAGGCACAGCCGGCCGCGGCCGAAACACCAACCTTCGTCACCCAGGCCGCACTCGACGCGCTGCAAAGCACCATGCAGGTCAGTATCGACACGGTATGGGTGCTGATCGCCGCAGTCCTGGTATTCTTTATGAATCTGGGCTTCGGCATGGTGGAATCCGGGTTGTGCCGGGCGAAAAACACGGTGAATATCCTGACAAAGAACTTTATTATTTTCGCGATTGCTTCTGCGTCTTTCTGGATCATCGGATGGGGCCTGATGTTTGGCAACGGCAATCCGTTTATGGGCCTTGAAGGCCTGTTCTTTGCGGGCGGCGCGGACAACAGCCCGGCTCTAAACGACGC
>JAWOJC010000083.1:0-3656 GCA_046484315.1 Smithellaceae bacterium
CTTATCTTTTGCAGATAAAACAAAGGTGTATCGCCGGTGGCTTTTTTAAAACGGCGTTCAAACGTACGTCGGCTCATCGCATGCGCACGCGCCAAAGCGTTCATATCCACCGGCTGCGCATATTGATTCTCCAGCCAGAGTTGTGCCGCCCGGACGGCGTCATCCGGATGTTTTTTCTGAAAATGCAGCACGCTGTAAGGCGCCTGAGACTGCCTTCCCATATCATGCAAAAGCGACTTTGAACACTGGATGGCCACTTCATGTCCGCAGTATTTTTCCACCAGGTAAATGGAGAGATCGATCCCGGCGGAAAGTGCTCCGGCGCAATACAACGTCCCCTCGTCAGTAATCAGTTTTTCCGGTTTGAGCTCGATTTGCGGATACCTTTCCCTGAACAAATCCATAAATCCCCAGTGCGTGGTTGCGCTCTTCGAGTCGAGCAATCCTGTCTCCGCAAGA
The DNA here is from genome assembly GCA_046484315.1 of Smithellaceae bacterium. Classification (GTDB taxonomy): domain Bacteria; phylum Desulfobacterota; class Syntrophia; order Syntrophales; family Smithellaceae; genus UBA8904. The sequence goes on from JAWOJC010000083.1 coordinate 460, forward strand.
AGAAACGCCCCGGTGCATACGCTGGCAATGCTCGCGCCTCTGCGATATTGATGCCTGAGCCATTCTATCATAGTCCGGTTGTGCGCCAGTGTTTTATCAATATCCGCAATGCTTGAAATGATAATTAAATCTGTTTCTGCCACCTCCTGGACGCTGCGATGCGGTGTCACCATGACGTTATTCAGACATCTGAAAGGCCGTCCGTCTTCTGAAACAATTTCCACATTAAAGTAGGGTTTGGCCGGGATTCCCGAAATGACATTCCACAACTGACCCGCAAGAAAAAAGACATCCATGGGGCCGAAAACGGTCGTGGCGACGGTATTGTGTGTACCCAGAATGGTTACTTGTTTCATGAGATACTAGCCTCTCTGTTCGATAATTGACGCAAATGCGTTGTTAATTGGCGTTTATGCCACTTTTGTTTTTCAACGTCAAATACTAACGTCATGAACGCGAGGCGTGAGGAGTAGGGTGTACGGCGTGAAGGTGCGGACTATCCACTATCTATGAGCTATGAGCTATGAGCTAATATTAAGGAGGAAATATGATCAGCAGAAGCTATATCGACGCATTCATTCCCGAAGGCAAAAACGACGACGCCTGTGTAACCTGCGGCATCTGTCTTCAGAAATGCCCCGTGATGAAAATGGATAAAGACGAGTCAAAGGCAGAGTTCAAAAGGCTTCTGGCCAATGAACCCACGAAAAGGGTGCTTAGCGAATGTACCTTCTGTTACAGTTGTAATTCATATTGTCCGCAGGGGCTTCGTCCCTATAACCTGATTATGGAGAGGATAACCGGGCAAAACCGCGCATCCGGCAAGGGCATTCCGCCGACGCTTGATTACATGATGACCGGCAAAAACGAATCCGGCTATTTTTTTGACATTTACAAAGGCGCTCCTGCCGAAGACAAGGCGATTTTGGAAAAATGGAGCGTGGTTCCGCCCAAATCCAAAGATGTTTTGTTTATCGGTTGCGTCGGACGGACGTTTCCGCAGCGGCTGGAAAACTCCAAAGCGTTGGCGGGTCTTCCTAAGTTCGGTCCCCGGGAGGCCTGCTGCGGCGAAATACCGCACCGCTTCGGCGATTATAACTATTTCACCGAGGTTGTGGAACGAACACGAAAGATACTGGAAGCGCTCGATACGGAAAGATTGGTCTGTTATTGCGGTTCGTGCAGCAATTACCTGGGCAACATATGGCCCAGGGACCATGGCGTGAAACTGCCGTATCCGGTTATCTCTCTGTATGAATGGCTGTGGGAAAAATATCAGGCCGGTGAGATGGCGGTGGAGAGAACATTTTCCAAAGATATCGCGATTTCAGATTCCTGCTATACCAGCGAATTAGGGGAGGGGTTCTATAACGCTGTCCGGGGCCTGCATCAGGTGGCGGGCATGAGGACGGTTGAACTGGCCAACAACAAGGCGAATTCCCTGTGCTGCGGGTTTGCAGCGGGATTACGCAACAATTACGATCAGACGCAGGTTGCCCTGGAAGCCAAAAAGAAAATCGATCAGATTAGCGCAACCGGCATGAGCGAAGTCAGCGTGAACTGTCCCGGCTGCTGGGCCGGGCTCACCGGCACGGCCAAAGCCAACAACCGGGATATTAAAGTCCGTTTTGCCATCAGCGAACTCCTCTGGGCATTCGGTGACGACGCGCCGGGCGCGAAATAGAAAACACAGGCCTGTGAAAATGTTTCATCCTGAAACCTGTAAACGCTGCGGCGCCTGCCTGATCGCGTGTCCTTCTCTTTCCATGACAAAAGATCCGGCCAGGCGGGAAATATTGCAGCTGGTGGACCATGGTGCAACCGGCACCGTGCTGTCATCTTGCGCCGGTTGTGCCTATTGCGATTCCATCTGTCCTACCAAATCGAACCCATCCGGGTTGCGTAAAGAGATTCTGCAGGCGCAAAACCGCAAGGCAGGCGTGAGCGGTTTGCGAATCATGTCCGATGAGGTTCCCTTCAGCATCATGTCCGCCGGCCTGGAAACAGATAAAGATGAAAAACTCGAAAGGCTTTCGGCATTAACAAATCCCGAACCCTGCGAGGAAGTCTTCTATCTGGGATGCAGCCTGTCGTATATTTATAACGATCTGGCCCAAACCTCACTGCTAAACTTCATGCCCGCTATCGGGGGCATGAAGTATTGCTGCGGGGCCTACGCGCACCAGCTTTTTGGAAAGCGCGAAGCGCAAATCAAGGGACGCGCGCTTCTGGCGGAACTGAAAAAAATCGGCGTGAAAAGATTAATTACCTTTTGCCCGGAATGCGACTACATGCTCGGGTATGTCTATCCCTCGATCATCGAGGAATTCGACATTAAAACCCGCAGTATCTTGGACTATCTTCTGGAACAACACGAAAAAGGCCGAATCGCTTTCAAACATCCCCTCCCGCAAAAAGTGACGTTTCACGACTCCTGCGCCTGGCGCAAGCTGGGACCGCAGACCTACGAGACGCCGCGACGCCTGCTGCGCGCGATGGGAATGGAAGTAGTCGAGATGAAGCACAACCGCGAAAAGTCTACCTGCTGCGGAACGCCATTACTGGGAAGAAACTCGCCGCTTGCGGCAAATATTGCGGAAAAAAGAGTTATGGAGGCCAAAGCCACCGGTGCAAACGCTCTGGTCGTGGGCTGTTCCGGCTGTTTTGCGCTCTCCGGACCGGCGGCAAAGCAAGGCCTGGACACTTGTCACATTACGGAATTGATTCAGATGGCCATTGGCGAAAAGCCTCTTCACCGTATCGAAGAAATAAAAACAAAACTCGTGACCACCGTCATCACAAAAATGAGCGCCGAGCCGAGCCTCTTTGCACGGAAATATATTATCGAAGATGGAATCGTTAAACGGCTTTGATGAGGCGCGAGGCGTGAATATCATCTATGATCATCATCTATGAGCTATGAGCTATGAGCTATGAGCTACGAGCTATCACGCATTGATCAGCAACTTAATTTCTTCAGGATCTTCCGATTGCTAAAATTATAGGAAATCCTTCTGTCTCACCACCAACCGATTTATTCTTGCAATCTAATCAAGAAGTTGTAATATGCAAAACGATTTCATTGATAGCGGGGAATAAAATTCAAGGGGTCAGAAGACTTATATTTCAAGACCTGACCCCCCCCCATTTTTTTCGGAACGACCCGATCAGGGATCGATCTAAGAAAAGGAGAGAAG
>JAWOJC010000017.1:0-4775 GCA_046484315.1 Smithellaceae bacterium
GTCGGCATTGATGTCGCTGTCCACGGTCTGGAGTATTTTTCACAGGTGCTTTCCAAAGACTATAAACCCTCGGACGCTTTTCTGTCGTTTCTGAAGTCCGGCAATCTGGGCAAGAAAACCGGTAAGGGTCTTTACGATTGGTCCCAGGGTCGGCCCGCGATCGATCTGGCCAAAGCGACCAAAGAATTTGATCTCAACCATCTGATTGCGCTCCAAGTCAACGAAGCGACCAAACTACTGGAAGAAGGCGTCGCTGATGATCCCAAAGAAATTGACCTGGCGATGGCCAATGGCGGCGGCTCGCCCTTCGGGCCTTTTGCTCTGGCGGCGGGTGTCGGCTATCCGGCCCTTTTGGCCAAGCTCGAAGAGGTTTATAAAAAATTCCCCCTGGATGTTTTCAAACCCACCAAGACCATGAAAGAGGGGAAAATTTCCGTTTAACCCCTTTTTAAAATGGATCTCCCTGTGTACCGTCCCGTCTCCCTGGCGGTTGCCTGTCGCTGGCCGCCGCATCAGAGACGGGACGGTACACAGGGACTGACATTGTTTCAAATCCCTCCTTTCGAAAGATCGCGTGCTCATCCGCACGACGCCTTTTTTGTCTCTCCGGTGTCCTGTTTCTTCAATTGACGTGGCAATCTTCCAATTTTACACACATTTTAATTGACTCTTGACCTTTAAACCTATAAAAGCCCATCATCGCAATAGTTGCTAATTTTACGAGGGGGGTGTCAAATGAGTTCTGATGTTAAGCTATTTGGGATGTCCGCGGAAAGCGGAAGATGGGTGTTTGTCGTTTTAGGATTGGTCATTTGTGTGTGCCTGGGGGCGGTTTATGCGTACAGCATTTTTCTCGCGCCCGTGCGTCAGGCCTTTGATGTTTCCGCGTCCATGGCGAATCTGCCTTTCATGGTTTTCCTGGCGTTTTTTGCCGTGACCATGTTTTTCGGTGGGCGCCTTATGGAAAAGATGGGACCTCGCAAGCTGGGAATCATCGGCGGCGTCATTGTGGGGCTGGGCTGGCTGTTGTCGAGTTTCGCGCCCAACATCTGGATACTGACGCTGACCTATGGCGTGATTGCCGGATCGGGCGTCGGACTGGTGTACGGATGCCCCGTGGCGATGGGGGCCAAATGGTTTCCGGATAAAAAAGGTCTGGCGGTCGGCTTGACGCTGGCGGGTTTCGGCGGGTCGGCGTTGATCACAGGCAAGATAGCCAACATGCTGATTCCGTCTGTCGGTTTGTCGTCAACGTTCATGTTTTTCGGCATCGCGTTCGGCATTCTTCTTGTGCTTCTTTGTCTGCCTTTCCGTTTTCCTGCCGCCGGTTGGGCACCTGCCGGTTGGAAGCCTGCCGCGGGAGCCGTCGTCGCGGAAGATTTTACACCGGGTGAGATGGCGAAAACCTCGACCTTCTGGGGATTGCTTTTATGCTTCATGATCGGATCCATCGCGGGTCTGATGGCTATCGGGATTTCCAAGCCGGTGGGCAGTGAGATTATCAAAATTACCGGCGAGACGGCCGCGACCCTGGTCGGCATCTTTGCCATTTTCAACGCTTTGGGCCGTCCGCTTTTCGGATTTCTCACCGACAAGATTGCGCCCCGTAATGCAGCCATTCTCAATCTGGCTATGATTCTCATCGTATCCATCATTATGATTTTTGCCAAAGAAGGCAGCTCCAACCTTTACACGTTGAGCTTCATTGGGTTCTGGCTGTGTCTGGGCGGTTGGTTGGCGATTGCGCCGACGGCGACGGCCGCGTTTTTCGGGATGAAAAACTATGCCCGTAACTATGGTGTGGTTTTCTTCGCGTACGGTCTTGGCGCGATTATCGGCGGCATCATTTCCGGCCAGGCCAAGGATGTATTCGGCACTTACACCTACGCCTTTTACCCGACTGCGGCGCTTGCGGCAGTCGGCCTGGTGCTGGCCGTTTTGTTTCTCAAAGTACCGAAAAAAGCATAGCGTGCATTAAGGTTCTTAATGACAGGATAAAAACCTCCCCCACCATGAAAAGTGAGGGAGGTTTTTTTGTTGGATGCGATCAGCGGATTATCTTCCGGTCGATGGACATGGATTTTGCGCCGTTTTGTTCCACCATCGTGGATAGATCCCCTTTGCCGCGGAATCGCTTGACGTTGAGCATGAAGATCTCGAGTTTGCTCAGGACGTTAGGCGGCAGCAGATTGCCGTCGATTTCGATGGAGATGGCCGGATAATTTCTTTCTCTGGCCCAGGGCGTGAAGAGGCCTTCAATGACACGGCCGATGAGGCAGGCAAACGGTGAAATGTTGACGATACCGGAATAGCCGTCCATCATCGCCGTGGCGGCGACGCCGCTGGAAATACTGATCTCCGAGTAAAGTTCAAGGCCGACGAAATGCTCTTTTGTGTTCTTCATGATTTCCTGCATGTCATGCGGTGTTTTGGGAACAAGGCCGGTGACCTGTAAGGTGTTACGCACCTTTTTTTCAACATTGTGCTTGTAAACGTGTTCGATTTTCCAGTCAATAATGTCTCTGAACTCCCGGGCGAAAACCCGCCGGTACCAGGGCACAAGACTGATCTTCTTTTTGAGCTCGTAGTGACGGACAAAGTCGCAGTAGTAAAACCATTCAGCCACATTGGATACCTTGCCGATGATGCCGTGACGGCTGAACTGCTGAATTAATTCATCCACGGCGAAGTCGTCCCGCCGTACATAAATTTCTCCGACGATCAGCACTTTCGGGCAGTCTTCCATTTTTCGGGCCAGCGGTATTTCGGCAATCGTGCCAGCGATGTCCTTCAGAACCGGAAGCACTTTTGTGATATCGCGCTCGGCTACGCTGATCATCTTCTGCCAGATCTGATCGTAAATTTTCATGGCTTCGACCGGATCGGCGGCGCAAGTGCGCAGGGAGGTTTCCACGTCCTTCATATAATCGGCGATTACCGCGGCCCACCAGGCGTACTTCGTGAATTCCGAACCCAGCTCGGTGTATGAATTATCCGAATCCATGGTAAAGACCACCACATTTTCGAGACGCAGATCTTTAAACAGGTTTTCATAGAAAACAAAATATTGACCGGTGCGGCAGGGCCCCGTGGTGGTGGGAACAAACAGGATATAGAGTTCATCCTTGCGATATTGGTCGGACGCCAGATATTTAAGCGTGCTGCCTAAAACAAGGTGCGAGGGCAGACATTCTTTGCCGGACGCGTGATTGCGGGCCATTTGCAATGTATAAATATCCGGCACCGGCATGGTTTGCGCGTTGATGCCCAGGCCGCGAACCGTCGCGCCGATCAGCTCCGCCGAGAGCCTGCCCATGTTGGACAAAAGCAGCTTCACGCGCGGGTTATTCTTAATCGGGATCTTCTCACCGGTGAGGCTGTTTTTAATATGAATTTCTTCGCCGGGATTGTTGATGAAGCGAAGTCCGTTGTCGTATCGCTCCTCGCGGATATCGGTCAACTTGGAACGGTAGCCTTCGATGATGTCCAGAAAAGCCTCAATGCGTGTATCCACGCCCGCGTCGGCGGTGTGCGAATCCATCTCCAGAATGAGAAAAGGCTTTGTGCCCATGATCCACTTCAAATAGTGCAGCATAAAGGAATCAGGTGCGCAGGAAAAATTGGAAATGAAGGTGACGAAGATATTGTCTTCATTTTTCAAAAGCATGCCGGCTTTCATGTCCTGCTGGCCGTAGTACCAGTACATATTGGGATAAATGGTCTGATCTTCAAAAGGAAGAATGTCAAACGGGATGACTGAAAACCCGCGGGAGGTATATTTGCGCGGGATGCCCATGTTGGCGTCGGCGGTAAATGAATTATAGGGACGGCCCAGAATCGCGATAACCGGACGTTTGGCCTGCCGTGCTTCTTCCAGGGCCTGTTGGCCCAGTTCGGTAAATCGGGCAAAACAAGCCATCTGTTTTTCATAAGCGAGCGAAAAGGCCTTTTTGGCATCGTTTTCACTGAAGCCTAAGGTTGCGGCCATGGCAATGAACGGTTCGGCGGCTTTGTCGATTCCATACATAAAACTTACGACGGGCGCCAAATATTTTTGCCTAGGAATTTCCGGGAAGGCTTTCTGGATATAGTAGGGCAGGCTCTGCGTGATGGGGCAGAAATTGGCCTGGACATCCTTTTCGTAACTTTCCATGTCGCGGAAATGCGGCAGGAAAATGTAGTCGATTTTGCGGTTAAAGATGTCCTGAACCGCGCCGTGCGCGATTTCCGCAGGAAAACAATAGCTGCTTTCCACGCGCGCCGTTCCTTCATGTGCAATCTCTTCGGAAACAAACGTCTCCACGCCCAGGGTATGGAAGAACCACGAATAAAGGGGCCAGAGGGTATAGATGGAAAAACAGCGGGGAATGCCCACGACAAAATCTTTCCTGCGAACAAGCGCCTGCGGATCGGGGGCGCATTCTTTAAAAAGAATATCGTTACGTTTTTCAATGTAGTCGATGGTGGTGGTTTCGTCGAATTCTTTTTTCTTCCGGATATTGGCGTATTTATTACAGCGTCCGCCGAACATGTATTTATGGCCGTTCACATTGAGAATCCGGATGGGGCAGAAATTGTCGCAGGCTTTGCACTGAAATTCCTTTTCATAGAGGATTTCAGTGGCGAGGATCTGATCCAGGTCGTAGGTTGCTTTCGTCAGAAACCCTTCATCGAATTTCTGTTTCGCCAAAACACCCACGCCGAAACAGCCCATCAGTTCCGGATCGGGCGGTACCAGGACATTTTTATCGAGCAACATCGCGAAGGCCAGCGGG
>JAWOJC010000199.1:0-4685 GCA_046484315.1 Smithellaceae bacterium
TCCCACGCTCTGCCATCTGAAAGGCGCGGCGCCTACCGGCGCTTGTCGCGTCTGTTGCGTCGAAATCAAGGGGGCGCGTTCATTAGTGGGTTCCTGTTCGACACCGGTAACCGTGGGGATGGAAGGATTTACCGATACAGAGTTAGTTCATCGTTCCCGGAAAATGATCGTTGAATTGATGCTTTCCTCAGGCCGTCACAACTGTCTGATGTGCGAAGCCAACGGCAACTGTAAACTTCAGGATCTGGCGTACTATTACAAAATCACCAAGCTTCAGTTTCCGGAAAAAGACGCGAAGGATATCTATCCGACAGAAGATCAGAACCCCTTCATCGTTCGCGATTTCAGCCGCTGCATCCTTTGCGGACGATGTGTTCAGGCCTGCAACGAAATCATGGTCAATCGGGCCATTTCGCAGGGCTACCGCGGCGCGGAAAGTAAAATCGTCACAGGTGGAGACAGTCCCTACAACGAAAGCGAATGTGTCTTTTGCGGACACTGCGTTGAAGTCTGTCCGGTGGGTGCATTGACGGAAAAGAAAGCCAAAGGTCTGGGACGCCCCTGGGAGACGCAGAAGATCCGCACCACCTGTGCCTACTGTGGCGTGGGTTGCCAGCAGTGGCTCCATGTCAAGGACGGAAAGATCGTCAAGGTTACAGGCGTCGAAGAGGCCCAGCCCAATTTGGGACGTCTTTGCGTGAAAGGACGTTTTGCCTACGACTTCATTTATTCCGAGGATCGCCTCAAAACGCCGCTGATTCGGGAGCAAAACGGAGATTTCCGTGAGGCGTCCTGGGATGAGGCCCTCGATCTGGTGGCTTCAAAGTTCAAGGAGATTATTGAAAAGGATGGACCGGACGCTCTGGCCGGCGTCAGCTGCGCCCGCAGCATCAACGAAGATTCCTATTCCATGCAGAAGCTTTTTCGCGCGGTGATCGGCACCAACAACATCGATCACTGCGCTCGTACCTGACACGCCCCCACCGTCGCGGGTCTCGCGACATCATTCGGTTCGGGCGCAATGACCAATTCCTTTGCTGACTTCATGAAAGCAAAAACGATTCTAGTGATTGGTTCCAACATGACTGAGGCGCACCCAGTGGCCGCATCATTTGTGAAAGACGCGGCCATTGGTGGCGCGAAGCTCATCGTCGTTGATCCCCGGCGCACCGACCTGGTCGATTTCGCCGAAATGCATGTGCAGATTCAGGTCGGCTCCGACGTGGCCTTGATCAACGGCATCATTCATGTGCTGATCAGCGAAGACCTGTATGATAAACCCTACGTCGAATCCTGCACCGTCGGGTTTGAAGAGATCAAGAAAAAAGCCATGGAATACCCGCCCGAACGGGCCGCCGAGATCGCCGGCGTCTCCGCCGATACCATCCGCGATCTGGCCCGTAGGCTCGCCTCCACCAAGCCCGCCATGCTCATGTATACCCTGGGCATTACCGAACACATCTGCGGCGTCAACAACGTCATGAGCTGCGCCAATTTGCAGATGCTTTTGGGCAACGTCGGCTTTGAGTGCGGCGGCGTCAATCCCCTGAGGGGCCAGAACAACGTTCAGGGCGCCTGCGACATGGGCGCGCTGCCTAACGTCTTCCCCGGTTATCAGAAGGTCGATAACGCCGATGCGCGCGCCAAATTTAAAAAAGCCTGGAACGTGAAATCTCTGCCGGAAAAACCCGGCATGATGATGCCCACCATGATGAAAAACCTGACCACCGGCAAAGTCAAAGCCTTCTACGTTTTCGGCGAAAACCTGGCCAACACCGAGCCGGATATTGCCCATGTGGAGCATGAACTGCAATCGGCCGAGTTCCTGGTCTGCCAGGACATCTTCCCGACGGAAACCACGCGGTTTGCCCATGTCATTTTACCTGCCGCCGCCTGGAGTGAAAATGACGGGACCTTTACCAGCTCCGAGCGCCGCGTCAACCGCGTCCGCACGGCCAGCGTCCCTCCCGGTCAGGCCAAGCCCAACTGGTGGATCTTCAAAGAAATCGCCAAACGGATGGGCCACGAGTGGCCCTCCAACAGCGCTCAGGAAATCTGGGACAACGAAATCTCCGTGCTGGCCCCGTCGCTGGGCGGCGTCAAGTACCGGCGCATTGAGCAAGACGGTCTTCAGTGGCCCGCGCCCAACGAAGAACATTGCGGCACGCCGACGCTCCACAAGGACGGCAAGTTCACCTGCGGCCTGGGCGTTTTCAAAGCTATCGACTGGATTCCGCCTGCGGAAGTGCCGGACAAGGAGTATCCGTTTGTGCTTTCCACGGGACGCCGCCTGTATCATTATCACACACGGACACAGACGGGCCGCTCCGAAGGCATTAATGAGCTTTTAGGTGAAGAAACGGCGGATATTTCGCCTGCCGATGCGCAGGCCATGGGCATTGCCGACGGAGAAATGATTTCTGTAAAGTCGCGCCGTGGCAAGGTCCAAGTCAAGGCGCGCGTGACGGGGCAGGTTCCCGAGGGCCTCGTCTGGATGGCCTTCCATTTCCGCGAAGCCTGCGCCAACTGGTTGACCAATCCGGTTTACGACCCAATCACGCAGACGGCGGAATACAAAGCCTGCGCGGTGCAAATTGAAAAGGACTGATATTTTCTTCAAGCGTATTCTCGCGAGTCATCGCGAGAATACGCTTGCTTTGTCGGAACAATAGCGCTTTATCGCCCGCCTTTTCGGTACGCCCTCAAGCATAACCCTCATCTATTTAATGATGCCCACTGCTAAAACAGTATTTCAGACGATTTTATTGACAGCCATGTTTGGCCTATGCTAGTAGCGGCATATGTTAAAAGTGGCACATGCGAGAATGAGCTGGTGGAAAATGAAAAAAACACGCGCATGATGTTAACGCAACAGGCTCGAGATATCATTCGCCGCTTTGAAGCGCTTGAAAAAGAAAGCGATCAACTGCTTAAAAAGGCCAATCACGACTTTCAGAAGTTGCTTGAAGTGTCGGGAAAAAAATAAAAATAGGGTAGGTGTCCACATGAAAATTTTACGCATGGCCAATGGTCTTGCTGTCATAATTTGCGTTGTGCTTCTCATCGGCATGCCCAATCCCGCTCAGGCAAAACAAAAAATCAGCGTTGCGGTTGTGGCCGGTCTGATTTCGCCCTTTCAGGAAATTGCCGCAGCGTTTGAACAGGAGACCGGCATTCAGATCGAGGCGACGTTTTCATCGGCGGGCAGGTTTTATGCCCAGATTCTTCACGGGGCGCCCTACGATATATTTATCTCCGCCGATGAAGAGCGGCCGGATTTGCTGCATGGCAAGGCGCTGTGCGCGAAACCCTTTGTTTTTGCAACCGGCGAAGTGGTCCTGTGGTCGTCCAAAAAGGATTTCTGCCAGGCTGCTGACTGGCGTGACGCGCTGCGGCAAAACAAGATCAAAAAGATTGCGCTGGCCAATCCCAATGTTGCCGTTTACGGGGCAAGCGCTAAAAAGGCGCTTATGGAAGCGGGGCTTTGGGAAGATATTGAACCTAAACTGGTCACGCCGCAGGATCTGGCCCAGGTGTTCCAATACGCCGTCATGCAGGCGGTCGATGCGGGGTTTTGCAATCTGGGTCAGGCTTCTTCTGAAAAAGGACGCAAAGGCTGCTACTATTCCATGCAAGAAGTCCCGGGCGTTGTTCATTCGGCCTGCATTCTGACTGGCGCCAGGAACCGTGAATTGACAGAGCGTTTTGCCGCTTATCTGTCATCACCTGGGGCGCGGGAAATTAAAAGAAAATACGGTTACAAGGAGACCCTACAGACAAAATGATTCTTGAACTGGCCAAAACAAAACTGCAAGCGCTGGCACAGGCGCGACACATTGACGATCAGGAAATTGCCATTACCTGTAAAATGCTGACTCCCGAGGAAGCCATCGGCAACCCGCTTCACGACGATTATCCCATTCAATTGGGCAAAGAAAGGCTTATCGAAGCGGTCTTTATGGGGAAAAAAGGCCAGGCGTTTTCTGATGCCTACTTCAACTATACAGGGTCCGTGCGGGATATTCTTTCGCTCGGACTCGACACAAATGCCAGGCGGGCGATTTTTGTTTCCTCTTTAAACGCGATTCTGGCCGGTCTCGATGAGATGCCCCAGGCCCTGCACTGTAAGAATGAGGATCTGACGCGCTGCGGCGACTTTTTTTCAGATTATCTCCGTGTGCTTCCACAGAAAGCGGACAGGGCGCTGCTGGTCGGTTTGCAGCCGCGCCTTCTGGAAAGTCTGGCCGCGCAAAAACAGGTGCGTGTTTGCGATCTCAACCCGGATAACATCGGCGTGACGAAATGCGGCGTTTGTGTGGACGGGCCGGATCGCTTTTCCGACAACGCCCGTTGGGCCGACGTGATTTTTGCAACCGGCAGCACGGTCGTCAATGGAACGATCGATGAGATTATCTGTGCCGGCCCTAAGGCGTATTTCTATGGTGTGACCATTGCCGGTATCGCGCATCTGCTGGAGTTAAACCATTTCTGCTACATTACACAGGCACAGTAAGCTCATGAGCTGGAATGTTTGAGAAATACGGGACGCGGGAGATAGAAATACCTTGACAGCTATGTCATTATTGACATAAGAATCATCCGGCCTATGTCTTGGAAAATATAGACCGGAAACAAGGTTATTAAGCAGCATTGAAAGCGCGCGCATTGACAGGCGAAGAATAATT
>JAWOJC010000200.1:0-3097 GCA_046484315.1 Smithellaceae bacterium
CGGCACAATGTTAAACCAGTATTCGCGGCACGGGTTCATCAGGTAGAGGGTAATATTCATGACTTCGGAAAGCCGGCAGATGGTTTTGAGGTAAAGCGGCGGAATCACCGGCACGGCAAAAACAGCCGCGCTTTGCCCAAGTTCCACGGTCGCCGCCCCGGGGCCTTTGCGACCGATGTCTTCAAGGATGGTTTGCAGAGGATGGGCGGCGCCCAGGTTCAGATCGTTTGCGACGGCGCGCCAGATTTCGCCTTGCCAGGCCTCGTCATCCGCACCGGATGCCGAAGCGCGCAAACCGGATAGGCTTTTACCCGCGCGCCAGGCCGCAAGCCAATCGGGGCGATAGGTTGCGTATTGATCGAAAACGCGCGCGACGGACTGCGCCAGTTCAAAGCGCATCAGGTCGTCCGCCTCTTTCAGAAAACCGCCCAGACGCGGATAAGCGGCGTACCGGCTATCGCCCAGGATTCGTAAAATCATCCAGGTCATTGTCGCGGGATCCACCGGTGAGCGCTCCGGCACACCCGCATCCACCTCGCGGGCCAGTTGCCAGAGCCAGTGCGCCAGAAAACTGAATTTCACATTGGCGCAAACGCCCCGGTCCCTCGCGATGGCCAGTTGCAGATAGCGCGCCATCGCCGTGGACGGCACAACGACATGCTGCGCCGCAAACGGGTCTGCGGGAACGGCGGCAAGTCCGTTTAAGAGATGATTAGCCAGCGTTTCGGTTTGGTTGGAAAAAACAATCTGCAGGGTCATAAATTTATCGACTTCATTTTTTCCGACACGCGCCTTCGGATATCTTCGCTGTCAAACCAGCCAATCGCCGTTTCGAACGCCCCGAAGTTTTAAGTATCGGCGGTTTGCTGTTATGAACTCTTTTTCCGCGTCACCATATCAAGCAGAATATTAACGCTTTCGCTGATAAAAGGCGCGTACTGCTCGCGGGCTTTTTGTCTTTGTTCGCTCAATGTTTCTTTTTGTTCTGTGCCGCCGTTTTCCTTCTGCGCGGTTTTGCGCAGATCGGCAATCTGGATGATGCCCTTTCTGTCGGCCTCCTCTTTGTTGGTTTTGAGGATTTCGGCAAACCTGGCGTCTTTGGCAACGCGGGCCTTCGACCTCAACGCCAGCGCCGCGATCAGGCTTTCGTCCACAGGATCCCAATTCCGTATGGTTTTCCCCGGATCGCCGATGAAAGGCGCGATGGCCTGGGGCGGCAGCGCGTAATCCTGCGCCGCCTCACCGATTTCATCGAGGCTGAACCAGCCGGGCAGGCGCACGTCCGCCGTCACGCCCGTCTTTTGCGTGGACTGGCCACCGGGCAGAAAGTACAAACCGGTTGTAATTTTCATGCCACCCAGTTCCCAGGGCAGCTCCATCAGTGTTTGTACCGACCCCTTGCCGTAGGTATGGTCCGACCCGACAATCACCGCGCGGCGGTAATCTTTCAGGGCACCCGCGACAATCTCGCTTGCCGACGCGCTAAGGCGACTGGTCAGCACGACGAGGGGCCCCATGTACAAAGAGCGCGAATCCTCCGCGGGGAACTTGACCAGGTTGACTCTGCCTGCTGTCTTCACCGGCGCGGCAGATCCGTTGGATAAGAGCGTCATCTGCCCCCGACTGTCCTTCACCGCCACGATGCCGCCCGTACCGACAAAAAGACCGGCCAGACGCGTGGCTTCGTCGAGCAGACCGCCGCTGTTGCGAGACAGGTTGAGCACCACACCGGCCACCTGCTGACGCCGGGCCTCGGCCAGCAGTTTTTTCACGTCTTCGTAACTGGACTTGCCGCCTTTTTCGCCGCCGTAAAACGAGGGAAGATCGATGACGCCGAAACGATAGTTTTTGCCGCCTTCGGTTCGGGTCTCATAGGTGATTTTGGCCTCCTGTTCTTTCATGTCGATTTTATCACGCACGATGGTGACGTCGAAACGTTCCTTGCGTTCGGCCTGCCGCAGGACGGTCAGGGTGACGCGTGTACCTTTCTTCCCTCGAATCATGCTGACAACATCGCGCAAATCCATGTCGATGACATCCACGGGCTTTTCCCCATACTGGGCCACGGCAATGATTTTGTCCTTCGGTTTCAGCAGGCCGGATTTCTCGGCGCCGCCGCCGGGAATCAACTCTTCAATCACAGTCAAGCCTGTATCGCTTGATAAAACGGCACCGATTCCCTCCAGGGAAAGCTGCATTTGTATCCGGAGATCCTCAAGGCTTTTGGGCGGCAGGTAGTTCGTGTGCGGATCCAGCGCCCTGGCAAAAGCTTCGGCGGAGGTGACGATGAGCTGCGCAGGATTCTGCTCGACCACCCGTTTGGTCTGCAACTCGTAACGGTGGATCTGCCGGCGTTTGGCTTCGGCCATGTCGATGCCGGCAATCAGCGCATTTTCAATCTGAAATTGCACCATCTTTTTCAAAAGATCCTGCTTCTGGGCCACCGTCTTCGGATACGGGCGTTTGTCCGAGTCGATGACCAGTTCCGCTGTCTTGTCCGTTTTGAAGTCCGGTCCCAGAATGCTTTTGACATAGGCTTCGTTTTCGCGGGCGCGCGCAACCAGCAGGTCGTAAACCGGGGCAAGCGACGCGCAGTTGCCTTTTTGCGCGCTCACAAACACATCCATCAGGAGTGGTTTGATCTTTTCCACATCGGCTTCGTACAAAAGCATTTTTGGGGGATCCAGGCGCTTGATCATCTGATCAACGGCCTGCACCCTGATTTCCCCGGTTGTGGTCTTCAGGGCGTAGTGATGCGTGTGAAACGCTTCCATCAAAACGGGAAGGTGGTTGCAGGAAAATTCTTTGGCTGCCAAAGGCACAGGCAGCAACAAAATCATCAGCCCGAAAAGCGCAAGCAAAAGAAAGCATCCATTTTTCAGGCGGCGGCATCGGGGGTTTGGCAAAGCATAATCAAATATTGGTTTAACGCGTCTGTTACTCATTTTTCAGGCTCCTGAGTTTTTCTGCCGTATGTCCGGTCTTCCGTAAAACGGCGGTTGCTTTATTGCTATGGATGAAAAACACACATGATAGCGACGATAAAGTGCCTGAGGGCTTCTGTCAAGACAAAGATAATGCGCGCAGAAAATGGAAA
>JAWOJC010000207.1:0-5276 GCA_046484315.1 Smithellaceae bacterium
AAGCCGCCTGCCTGCTCACCAAAGAAGGCGTGGACGCGCGACCCGAGATCATGGTCCCGCTTGTCGGCACCGTGAAGGAGCTTGCCTCCCAGAAAGAAATCATCGTCGCGACCGCTGAAAAAGTCATGGCGGAAACAGGCATTAAAGTGAAATACGCCGTGGGCACCATGATTGAAGTGCCGCGCGCGGCCGTTACGGCCGATGAGATCGCGAAGGAAGCGGAATTTTTCTCCTTCGGCACCAACGACCTCACCCAGATGACCTTCGGCTACAGCCGCGACGACGCGGGCAAATTTCTGCCGGATTATATTGCGAAGAAAATCCTGCCGGTCGATCCGTTCCGCGTTCTGGATCGCGGCGGCGTGGGTCAGCTCGTCTCGATGGCCGTGGCCAAAGGCAGAGGCGTCAATGCCAAACTGAAAATCGGCATCTGCGGCGAACATGGCGGCGATCCCAGTTCCGTCGAGTTTTGCCACCTGGCCGGCCTCAATTATGTCAGCTGCTCACCCTTCCGGGTTCCCATTGCCCGCCTGGCCGCAGCCCACGCCGCGTTAAACAACACGGCTCCGAAGAAGACGGCGGCAAAACCCGTAAAGAAAGCAGCGCCGGCCAAAAAGGCGGCACCGAAGAAACCGGCAGCCAAAAAAGCCGTGGCAAAAAAGTCAGCGCCGAAAAAAGCGGCCGTCAAAAAGGCTGTGGCCAAGAAACCGGTGGCGAAAAAAGCTGTGGTGAAAAAAGCTGCACCCAAAAAAGCAGTAAAAAAAGGGCTTGCGAAAAAAACCGTAGCGAAGAAAGTCGTAGCCAAAAAACCGGCGGCGAAAAAAACCGCCGTTAAAAAAGTAGCGAAGAAAAAATAATTCTCAAACAGAAATAACTAAAAAAAGCCGGAACAGCAAACGCTGCTCCGGCTTTTTATATGTTTTCGTAACCTCAGCCCCTAAGCTTTCCATCAGCCAGTAAACCTTTGTCCTTTAGCCTTTTGCCTTTCGCCTTTAGCCTTTTGCCTTTAGCCTTTTGCCTTTAGCCTTTTGCCTTTCGCCTTCATCCCATCACATTCTTCAGAAACGCCAGCACCCGTTCTTTGACTTCGTCGGATTCCGCGCCGCGAAGGATGCCGTGATGGTCTGCGGAAATCTGCACCAATTGCTTGTTGGGCGAACCCAGACGTGAATAAATATCCTCACCGCTCACCGGATTAACCACCGGATCAGCGGATCCCTGGATCACCAGCACCTGCCCTTTGACATCCGGCAGGCGGGATTTGACATGTTTCATCAGCCTTTCGAGTTCATAGACGCCATGCACGGGATTGCGCGCATAGTTAATGTGCGGATTTTCCGGATCATTGGCCACATACTCCATTTTGCCTCTTTTGGCGCGCACAACCGATAGGAATTTGTTCCACCCGATGATGACCGGCGTGTATTTGGCCGAGGTGTTTTGGAGGCGTGCGGGACCATTGATGGAAATCACACCGGCAAAACAGTCAGGCTTGTTGGCCGCCTGCAGAAGCGCCAGCCCCGCGCCGGTGGAAAAACCGGCGATGACAAAAGATTTCATGGTATTTTTCATGACGATGTATGCCCGGTTGACGGATTCATACCAGGCCTGCCAGTGCTGCCCCGCCAGATCTTCTGGCGATGTGCCGTGACCCCGGAGCCTCACACCGTAAACGCTGTAACCGTTTTTATACAAAAAATCTGAAAGCGGCCGAATTTCCTCCGGCGCCGCCATATAGCCATGCACCAGAATCACCCCTTTGTTTCGCAGGAGACGTTTCTGAAAAAAAGGCTCACCGATTGCTCTGGGCTTACTCTCGCCTTCGATATGATAACGTAAATAATCCCGGTCAAAAATCGCCCGGTCCAGATCCAGAAACTGATTTTTTATTTTTTGACGGATGAAGCCGGTGGGAAGCAGCATCAGGTGATCCATGCCTCTCGTCAGATTTTTCAGCGGCTCGATTTCATTTTTCAGCACCTCAATGATGTTGTCCTGGCGGATCGTGTGAAATTCATAGTTTTTGCTGAACCGTTCCGGGTTTTTTGTAATGATGCCCCCTTCACGCGTCAGCAGGTTGTCAGCAACGGCATCCTTGATGAAGTTTTCATATTTCTCGTGCGGGTCGTCGCTCAGAAGATGCATCTGCTCATGGTTCAGGGTCTGATGGTAACGGGAGATGTCCGTCTCCATCAAATGGTCGATGGCCAGGTAGATGCGGTTTTTTAAATCGCTTTCCGCAAAGCTGTTTTTCCGGTATTTGCCCAGAAGGTACGCGGCCAAATGATCATGATTCACCGTGGTCATTTCGTAGATGGCATGCATATAGTCGTACATCATATCGACGTAGATCTTCTTGAAAGGCTCGGCGTGCTTTAATTCAGCAGGATCCAGATACAGCGCGTTATCCGTGAGCATGTCGCCGATTCCCTCGGCGCCGGTAAGATAGCTTTTCACCGGAATCGGCTTTCCCATGTGAATGTCGATATCCACGCCATCCATCACCATCGATCCTTCCACCTGCATCTCTTCTTTCATTCTGAGCGACACGTCATGAACGAAACGGTTCACAAGCCGGCTGATGGCGTTGTCTCTGGCGCGGACGGGGTAGTAGGTGATATTGACGGGCACAATATGGGTTTCCCGATCAATGATGCTGTTTACCTCCGCAGGATCAAAACCAAAGTGCGAGGCGACTTTATGAATGGACGCCGGATCGTTTCGTTCGCGCAGAATCCGCAGTTCTTCACGGATAAACTCCGAGCGCAGCGCGATACGACCCGCGCCGGTATGCGGCGGACGACGGCCCGTGGCCGTGTTGATGAGATATTTTCCTTTCTCGATGATCTTTTTGTCCTTGATCATCTGGCCTTCCGGAAAAATAATCACCGGATGGCTGTCGGTCAGCAAGGCGTTGATCAAAATCCGGTCACGGTCCGGATTCGTTGTGGAAACAGCGCCGCCGCGATTCATAATTTCGCCGAGCCTGCCGGTAAAGAAGGCCTTGTCGGCCAGCGATATCGGATACTTCTTGATATGCCTTTTGATGACGTAAGGCATGATGATGGTTTCCATGCGCGTAAAATGATTGGCCACATAAAGCACCGGCTGATGCGGCACGTTTTCGGCCCCGTGAACCCGCACGTCCGTCCCGGTCGCTTTAAAAATAACATCGAGCGCGGCCATAATGCTTCGGATCATGGCGTTGGAAATAGGCAATGTCAGGTCTGGCTGTGCTTTTGTCGTCACCGGCTCCCCTCCAGAATGCTTTTTAAAATATCCGGCTTGTTGGTAAACATGCCGTTCACCCCGAGCGCCAACAGACGCTTCATGGTTTTATCGTCATTCACCGTGTAAATATTGACCGGGATACCGTTACCTTTCAGATCAGCCATCCATGGATCGCTCAATTCCTTTTTAGCGCAGTTAAACGCATCCGCGCCTAAGCATGTCACAATTTGAGAAGGCGTCCGCGAACCGTACAGCTCTTTGTCATAGAGGACAGCCACCGGTGTGTCTGCGTCGATTTCCTTCAGATGCGCGACCGCGCGCGGATCGAAACTGGAAAAAACCACATGATCTTTCATGCCGTACTGCAAAACGAGCGTCAGGCACTTCTCCTCGATCCCGCCTTGCACACGATCCCGGACCGCCTCGGTTTTAATTTCAATGTTGACCGCGATTCTATCTTTACACACGTCGAGCACCTCGGCGAGCGTCGGAACTTTTTCATCCCGGAATTTACCATCAAACCAGCCGCCCGCGTCAAGGCTTTTGAGTTTTTCCAGGGAACACGCAACCACCCTGCCCCGTCCGTCCGTGCAGCGACCGATCGTTTCATCGTGAAAGGCGACCACCTCATGATCGGACGTCAGCTGAACGTCCAGCTCCACCATATCCGCTCCGAGCGCGATGGCGCCTTCAAAAGACGCGATTGTATTTTCCGGATAGTAGGCCGATGCACCGCGATGAGCGATGATGGTGAAATCATCGTCATTTGCGGCATTATATTTAAATAAATGATAGGGCTTTGGCATCAAACAACTCCTCATCAGGGGTGGGAACCAGCGGCCGGAGCCTTTGTGGTCTTTGCGGATTCTATTGTGTCACCGGCCCCCCGGCATAGGATCCCTTGCAGGCCAAACCGGCACAGTCCGTATTGAGCATTTCATAAAGGATCTGGCCGGTGTTGTTCCTGACCTTGAAATGGCCGATACCGTCAGCATCGCCACCCAGCCGCGATACCGACTGCCATTTTTTAAAATCCATCTGCTCTTTCGGGGCTTTCGAACCTGCCCCCACATTCAGCTGCGCGCGCACATTGGTTGACGGCTCAAACAAAGCCCCCTGGTCGCATCCCTGACGACGCTTTGCAGTCGTACAGTGAATCTGATCATGCAAGCCTGCATGCAGCGTATAAAAACGGACTTGCGGATGATAAACGGGCGCCAATCTTAAGCTGAGAGGCCCGATGCCGCCCGTCCAGCGGTTGGCGCTCATAAAAGAACGGCGGTCCGGATAAAACCCGAAAACATACTGGTTAAAATAGTTTTGCGAACCGCAGGTTGAAACAAAGGGGTTGACGAATCCTGCGTCCAGGCAGGGAGGCAGCCCCCGGATCCCCCCCGCAATATTGACAAACCGGCGCACACTGCCCCATCCGCCTGATCCCGAATGATGATCCTGATAGGTCAGGGCGGCAAGCGCCATGGACGCGCCCAGAGAATGGGCCACGATATCCACCTGCTTTTTTCCCGTGTAAGATTTGACGGATTCAATGAAACGGATCAGGATATCGTATTTCCGGGGCTCATGATAATTGGTTTGCGGGGATGCCTGCTCCCGCAAAGACAGATAGGTTACCCCGAACAGTTCACAATCATTATAACCGCGGGCTTTGAATTCCTGATAGACGGAACGCGCAGGCACAAGGTAATTCCCAACCGAATCCGTCACCGGCGAATCCCAGTTCGTCGCCCGATCCCCGTTGCCGTGGATAAAAATAACCGGTGTCCGATCGGCCCGACAGGCGCCGCCGCCGAAACCGCCGAAACCGGTTTGCGGGTTAAAACCGCCCGCATATTGAAGATCCGGCCCATCACACTTTGGATACTCGAATTTTTCACAGCTGAGCGCCTGCGCCGATATCCCCGCCCCAGCAGGCTGTCCGGTCCGAAATCCTCGGTGTACGCATACAACACCGAGGATTTCGGACCGGACAGCCTGCTGGGGCGGGGATCGGACCGCGAGGTGGTATTGACCCGAACCCTGCGGGC
>JAWOJC010000258.1:0-22497 GCA_046484315.1 Smithellaceae bacterium
TATGGCGCCTCCAAGCTGGCAGGCGAACGCTATTTGCAGGACCTTTCGGATCAGCATATCATCATCCGCACCGCATGGCTCTATGGCGTGCATGGAAAGAATTTTATCGGGGCGATTCTCGACCGGGCCAAAACCGCAGGCGAGCTGACCGTGGTGGACGATCAGATCGGTTCGCCCACCTGCACGCGCGATCTTGCAGCCGCCACCGAACTGCTCATGGATAAAAAGGGCAGGGGGATTTTTCATGTGACCAACCGCGGCTATTGCAGCTGGTACGAGTTTGCGAAGAAAATCCTCAAGGAAGCGAATCTTGAAAATGTTTCGATTACACCGATGAAGAGCACCAAACTGCAACGCCCCGCCCCGCGACCGGCCTACAGCGTTTTAAACATGCAGAAATTCATGTCCGTTACGGGAAAGACCATGCAGCCGTGGCAGCTCGCGTTTCAGGATCACTTCAAACTGCTCACGAGCCGGACCTGCTGCGTACAGTGAAGCGATAGATTATGCATTCTTCCGTCGGGTCAATTCACTGTTATACGCGGCAATGAGGTCGTCGTGGCGCAGCACACCCATCACCAGGTTGGGTTCATCGGAACTGACCACCAGCAGTTCTTCGGCGCCGGTTTCCATGAACTTCATGAGCGCGTCGTAGAAGTTGTCTTCCGGCGTAACGGTCTGCAGCGGCGTCATCATATCCTGAGCGATGATCAGATCTTCGAGGCCCTCTTCAAAAACAATTGATCGCGCGTGATCCCAGTTGACCGCGCCGATCAGCATCTCCTCTTCATTATAAACCGGAAAACATTCGACATTGGAAGCCGAAAATATTTTCTTGAGCTGTCCGTAAGAGGTGGTATTGCGCACCGGCGTGACATTTTCCGGCTTGTAGAAGTCCTTCACGCGGGTTTCTGCAAACAGGTTGACGGTGAAATCCGCCGTGTGCGCGGGCGACTGGAGCTTGCTTTGGAGCTGGCTTTTATAGATGGAATGTTTTCGTGTGAACAGGATGGCGATAATGGATACCAGCATCAAGGGTGCGATAAGCCCGTAACCGCGCGTCATTTCAGAGCACATTAAAAGCGTTCCAATGGGGGCGCTGGCGACACCCGCAAAAAAGGACGCCATGCCGACCACGACAAACGCCGCCGGCTGTGTGACGATGTCGGGGAAGAAAGCGTTTGCCGTATATCCGACCGCACCGCCGATCATACCGCCGATGAAGAGGGTCGGGCCAAATACGCCACCAGAGCCGCCAGACGAGATGGTAAAACTGGTGGCGATCATTTTTGTCAGCACAAGGCCGATCATTAAACCGATGCCGAGTTTCCCGAGGATGGCCATCTGAATCCAACCCCAGCCGTCGCCATAGACTTGCGGGAATATCAGGCCGATGAGTCCCACGACAAGGCCGCCCAGGGCGGGTTTGAAATAGTTGGGCATATTCAGGGGGACAAAGATTTTCTCTTTGACTGCGTAGAACATTTTAATAAACAGAATGCCGGCGGGAACGCAGATCAAACCTAAGAGGATATAAAAAATCAACTCACGGGGGTCGGAAAAAGTGTAGTCCGGAAAAAAGAAAATCGGCGTATTGCCGAAAAAGTACGTGAAGATAATATAGGCGACAATCGAACTGACCACTGTGGGAACAATGGCTTCTGTTTCCAGGTCTTCTTTGTACAGTATTTCAAGGGCGGTGAGGGCGCCGCCCAGCGGCGCACGGAAGATGGCTGAAAGGCCGCCGCCGCAGCCGGCGAGGAGCAGGATGCGCCGTTCACGGTCGCTGAGTTTTAAAAGGCGCGCTATGGCCGAGCCGATGCCCGCGCCGATCTGGGCGATGGGGCCTTCACGTCCGGCGGAACCGCCGCTGGACAGGGTTACCAGAGAGGCCAGTCCTTTCACAAATGGCACGCGCGTTCGGATATAACCTTTTTTATTGTGAAAGGCGTCAATCATGGCATCCGTGCCGTGGCCTTCGGTTTCGGGCGCGAAGCGATAGACGATCCATCCGCTGATCAGGCCGCCTGCCACGGGCAGTAGAAAAAAGATCCAAGGATTGAAACTCAGGAAGACTGCCGGCGCAAACATCTGTTCTCCTGCGGGCGCAGGTGCCGCGTAGCCGGCCATGATATCCAGACACAGGTGACGGCCAAGCTGCAGCAGGTAGTAAAAAGCCGAAGCACCGAGGCCCGACACAATGCCGACCAACAGGCCGAACACCAGCCATCGGGTGATGTTTTCCAGGAAAAAGCCGCGCAGCCAGCGGCCAAAAATTTTCAGTCTCTTCAAGATCATCCGATCACTCAAGGGCGTGATTTCAAAATTAGATAAAACGGCGCTTCCTTAAACTTTTTTGCCGGTTTTCGCAAATTAAATATCAAAAGCCGAATCCGGCGACGAATGTTTATTTCAAAATGATTTCCTGCTGTATCTGTGGTATGACAGACGCGATGTCAAGAATAAATTGAACGTGTTGGTCCACCGCGAGCGTGATCAGGGGTTTCCAGGATTAAAAACGGGGGGTTGTCATGGGGAAATATTTACAGTGGTTGAAGGGCTCTTTGATCTTTGCGCTGATTTTCATGATTTCGGGTTGTCTGGTTGCCACAAAGACCACGGTCATCACGCCGGAAATCCAGTCACTGTTTAGCGGGGAATATAAAGTTCATCCGGCCATGAAGGATCACATGCCCCAAACGGTTGCGGTGCTGCCGTTTGTCGATCTATCCGGAAACAAGGAATCCGTGGATGTCCTGCGGCGCGGTTTCTACAATCATTTCAGTTCCCTGCCTTTTTCGGACATGGAGATGCATCGCGTCGATGACCTGCTGTCCCGTGCGGGCCTGAAAGATGCCGATGTCATCAGCAAAACACCGCCGCAGGAGCTGGGCCGCATTCTCGGCGTGGACGCGGTGGTGACAGGAGACATATCCAACTTTGACAAATTCTTCGCCGTTTTGTATTCGCAAGTGGCCGTAGGCGCCGACGTGAAAATGACCGATACCAAAACGGGGCAGTTTCTTTGGCGCGGCAAGCACACGGTGCGCAAACATGAAGGCGGTTTTTCCACCCATCCCGTGGGCCTGATCGCGACGGTCCTGGTTACGGCGCTCAACGTTCGCGACATTCAACTTCTGCGGGCCAACGACGATTTGTTCCGCGACATGGTCAAAACCATTCCAACCCCGACATTGGCTGCGGCATTGCGGCCTCCGGCCATCACGCTTCTGACGCAGGATTCAAAAGGTCTTCCCAAAAAGGCCGGTGACGAAATCAGGGTGGTCATTCAGGGCGCGCCGAAAATGCGCGCCTGGTTTGATATCGGGGATTATAAAAAACATATCGACATGCAGGAAGTTGAGCCGGGCGCCTATCTGGGGGTGTATAAAGTCCTGCCGGGCGACAACATTGATCATGCGATTGTCACAGGGTATCTTAAAGACGACGCGGGCAACACCGCCCAATGGGTGGATGCCTTAAGCTCCGTCACGCTCGATACACGCGCGCCGGATGTGCCGGGGGCCGTATCCGCGCAAGGACGTGACCGCCGCGTTTCGCTTCGCTGGGAAAAATCAGCATCCCCGGATCTTGCAGGCTATCTTGTTTACCGCTCCGTTTCGCCGCTTTCCGGTTACACGCCGCTTGCAAAAACGGAATTTTGCGAATACAGCGATGCGTCAGCCGATCTGACCAATCTCAAAACCTACTACTACCGTGTTTCGGCGGTGGACTTCGCGGGCAATGAAAGCGCGCCTTTGCAAACGCAGGGGATGCCGATTCCGCCGGGGCCGACGAAGGTGTCCGGCACCATTGATGCGGATACGATCTGGTACGCGGGCGCGTCGCCCTATGTTCTGGAGACGGATGTGGTGGTCAAGGACAAGGCCAGGCTGACCATCGAACCTGGCACGCTTATCGTGTCCAAAGGCGGGGCGCTGATTATTGAAGGCCAGATTGCGGCGCGGGGTGATCAGGATCATATCATCAGTTTTGATGCGTCAGGCGAAGGTGTGCTCTGGGGCGGCATCGTTTTTCAGGATGTGAAAGATCGGGAAAATCACTTGCAGCATGTCCGCATCCAAAACGCGCACACGGCGTTGACCTGCCGGTCTTCGTCGCCCAGGATTGAATCATCCGAACTGACGCGCAATGTGCAGGCGCTGTTGATGACCGGGGCCTTTTCGCGACCGGCTATTGTCCAAAACACCATCCATCTCAACCGGGGGTCCGCCATCACCGTGCGCGAGGGCGCGTTGCCAACCATCACAAACAATACCATCTGCGACAATGAGCAATCCGGGATTGTTCTGGAGACGGCCGCAGCCGACATCACCGGCAATGTCATTGCCCGAAACCGGCAAAACGGCGTGTCGACCAGAGGGGCGCGGGCAAGCCTGCAAAATAACCATATCGCCGATAATCAGCCCTTTAATCTGATCGCGGATTTAACAGGCGAACCGTTTACCGCAGGCGAAAACTGGTGGGGAAGCGATAATATTCAGGCCGTGTTGTCCGGGATTCAGGGTCGTGTTGAGATTGCATCCATTCTGGACGCGCCTGCCGGACAGGGCAAGGTGAAGGCGGTGCACGTTCTGGAGCAAAAGCTGGGCGGCGTGGTGAACACGGATGCCTATCTCACAGTGGCGCGCAGCCCTTATCTGGTCACGCGGGATGTCATTCTCAACGGTGGCGCGACACTTTTCATCCAGCCGGGTGTCGTTTTGGCCTTTGAACATAAAACATCCCTGATCGCCGAGGATGGCGGCATTATCGCGCGGGGCACGCCGGAATATCCGATTTTCTTTACGGCCGCGTCCTCGTCGCCTGCGCCGGGTTTTTATTCCAGCGCGGCGAAACTGTCAGGCCATCCGCGGGTGAACAGTTCTTTTGTCTACTGCGTGGTGAAATACGCCACCACCGCGTTTGATATTTATGCCGGCTCTCCGGAAGTCTCCTACAGCCATATCGCGCATTCGTCGCAAAACGCGGTCTTCTGCCGCAAGGATGCTGCGCCGGTATTGTCTTACAACACATTTTCGCACAATCTGGGCGAGGGGGCGATCAAGTGTGTCGGCATGGCCAATCCGAAAATATTCCGCAATAATTTTTCAGCCAATGCCGTTGCCATTCAAAGCTTTTCGACGATTCATATTGATGCGCGGCACAACTGGTGGGGCGCCGCCAGGCCCGGCCCCGACAGCATATGGGGGGACAACATCAATATCAAACCCTGGCTCGTCAAAGAAGAAGCAAACGCATTTCGTGAAAGCAGGTAAAACCGGCATCAGGCCTGTCGTCGTAAGGGTTGGCCGATCTTGACAGGAACGCATCTATAGAAATTCGGTCATATTAAAGCCTGCTTTCGATGCCGGCTTTGTCTTTGTTGCAAAGGAGAAGTGGATCACCATGACAATGCCAATCATTCTCGTCTGTAAAGAAGGTCCGGCACGGGAGGCCTATCTTCGAGAGGCTTCCTCCATCGGCATTGAAGTGGACACGGTGGGCACTTTTGGTGAATTGCTGCAAAAGATGATCACCAAGTCTTATCAGGGCATTATGGTCGATTTGATGACCAGTATTAAATCGTCCCGTGAGGACAAAAGCATCGCGCAGAATGTGCTGGATGCCTTCCCGCTGGTTCAGTTGAAATGGGATCAACAGACCAATCTCATTCACACCATTTCCTCCTGCATGGCCTCCAATGGATCGCTGGCGCAGTTCATCACGGATGAATGCCGGGCTTTCAAGCCGCGAATCGTCAGGATCGATGTCCGAAAAAATATCCACTTCAACGTGCTGATCAGTGCCGACCCGGCGATGGACGTATCAAACACGCAGCGTTCCATAACGGTCAATATTTCCCGCGGGGGCTGCTTTCTCTACTCAACGTCGGCCTGGACGAATGTTTCTGGAATCTGGATGGTGATCCATGAGCTTGACGACAAAACACCGGTGCAGGGAGAGATCCGCTGGCGACAGCCATGGGGCAGGGTGATGGATATTCCCGGGATAGGCATTCAGGTTGTGCAAATGACTCAGAACCAGAGGCGCCAGTTGGTGGAGCAATTTTCGGTCTGATATTTTATGGCGATTTTTTTATTTATTGTCGGATTGGTTTTGCTGATTGTCGGTGCGGAAGCCCTGGTGCGCGGGGCATCCCGTCTGGCGGCGCTTCTGGGTGTATCGCCGCTGGTGATCGGATTGACGGTCGTCGCCCTGGGGACCAGTTCGCCTGAGCTTGCGGTAAGCGTCAAATCCGTGTTGTCCTCACAGTCCGACATTGCCGTGGGAAACATCATCGGAAGTAATATCATCAACGTCCTTTTAATTCTTGGTCTTTCCGCGCTGATTGCGCCCCTGATCGTATCGAAACAGCTGATTCGTCTGGATGTTCCTATAATGATCGCTTTTTCGGTGATTGTGCTGATCTTTGCTCTGGACGGCGTTTTCAGTCGGCTGGAGGGGGTCGTGCTGCTGTCCGGCCTGATTGCTTATATCTTGTTTTCATTTTTTCAGAGCCGCAGGGCCGGGGCTGAGGCGCAGGTGGCGGACGTTGGCGACTCCGAGACGCAAAGGCACACAAAAAAAGATTGGGTGAAAAATACGGTCATGGTTCTTTTCGGTCTGGTGTTGTTGGTTCAGGGATCGCACTGGCTGGTTGAAGGCGCCGTGTCATTTGCCCGGTACATAGGCGTCAGCGAATTGATCATCGGATTGACGATTGTGGCGGGCGGCACGTCTCTGCCCGAGGTGGTGACCTCGGTGGTTGCGGCGATTCGCGGCGAACGCGATATTGCCGTGGGCAATGTGGTCGGCAGCAACATCTTCAATATCATGGGCGTTCTAGGCCTTGCCGTCATCGTCGCACCGGGTGGTATCCAGGTATCCTCCGCGGTTATCGGATTCGATATTCCCGTAATGATCGCGGTTGCGTTTGCCTGTCTTCCCCTTTTTTTTACGGGCGGCGAGATCAGCCGGCCGGAGGGCGCGCTGCTTTTGGGTTACTACGTGGCCTATACGATGTACCTGATCCTGGCTGCAGCCCATCACGATGCCCTGCCCGTGTTTGGTGCCGTCATGCTGTATTTTGTCCTCCCTCTGACCGCGGTCACTCTGGTCATTGTCGCACTCAGAGAAATACGAGCGAGGCGCATGCGAAGGTCCGGTTGAGTTCTGGGGATGTTCGCGGATTGCTGCCCGCCGCGGACAGGCATTCGGACGATTTAATTCTGGTTGCAACCCCGTCACGATTTTGCTATTTTGACGGCCTAGTTTCAGAGGATCCAATGTTTTTAATGACGCTGGTCTTTGATGACCAAAGGAGGATATGATGAAGTTAAAATTCTTTTTGAACGTGACCACAGCCGGTATTCTACTTTTGTTTGCATCTGCGGGATTTTGTCAAAGCACCATCAGCATGAATGAATGGGTGGAAAAAGTCGGCCAGGGGTCCGTGAACTGGACGGCCGGATATATCGAGGCGGTCGGCATTGGCGCGCCTCCCGATCAATCCGCAGGACGCATCAACGCGCGTCCCATGGCGCTGCGCGCCGCAAAAGTGGACGCGTACCGCAATCTGCTGGAAATCACCAAGGGCGTTCAGGTGGATTCAAAAACACTGGTTCGCGACTACACGGTAGAAAGCGACGTGATTAATACACAGGTGGAAGGCCTGGTCAAAGGCGCTTATGTGGTGGATCAGCAATACATGTCCGACGGAACGGTCGAAGTCAAACTGAGAATGCCTCTGTACGGAAACCTTTCCGGCATTGTCGTGCCACTGGTGGTTGAAAAACAAAAAGAAGATGTGCCGCCCGCAGCGCCCGCTCCGGCCCCTGCTGCGGAGGCGCAGCCGGAAGCTCCGTCCCCGGCCACCGCTCCTGCGCCCCCCGCCGCGACGCCTGCGGCTCCTGCTGTCCCCGCGCCTGCTCCCGCTTCCTCCCCGGTCCTCTATACAGGACTGGTCGTGGATGCACGCGGCATTCAGGCCAGGCCGGCAATGTCGCCCCGCATCTTCGATGAAGACGGGAAAGAAGTCTATGGTTCGGCCAATGTTGAGCGTGAATATGCGGTATCGCAGGGGATGAGCGGTTACGCGCGCGACTTGACGGCGGCTCAGAGCAATCAGCGCGTCACGGCCAATCCCGTCACCGTCAAGGCGCTGAAAACCGGCGGTCCCGGAAAAGCCGATCTGGTGATTTCCAATGCCGATGCGAAAGTGATTACAGAGTCGGCGCAAAACGCGTCCTTCATGAAGCAGTGCCGCGTGATGATCGTTTTGGATTAAACCGTACTAGAAACCCGAAAGGTCACAAAGCCGCAGTCAGCGCATGATGGCTGCGGCTTTTTTTTCATGAATCCAGATAGGCAGGAAAACCATTGTCCGGACGAATTATTGCATTATCCGAAGAGGTTGCCAATCAAATCGCAGCAGGCGAAGTCGTAGAGAGGCCGGCGTCCATTGTCAAGGAGCTGGTCGAAAACGCCCTCGACGCGGAAGCGACAGACATTCGTGTTGAGCTCTTCAAAGGCGGCTGCGATTCAGTGGCGGTCATCGACAATGGTCTGGGCATTGTACAAGAAGACGTGGCGTTGGTATTTGAACGGCATGCCACCAGCAAGATCGCCAGGCTCGATGATCTGTACCACATCGGCTCGTTCGGTTTTCGCGGCGAAGCGATGGCCAGTATCGCTTCGATCGCGCGCGTAGAGCTTTTAACACGCCGCCGCGACGATCTGGCCGGAACCAGAGCGCTGGCTGAAGCAGGCGTTATTTGTGACCTGTCGCCTGCGGGCTGCCCCGTCGGCACGCAAATACGGGTGACGGAAATTTTTGCCAATGTTCCGGCGCGCCGCAAATTTCTCAAAACGGAAGCCACCGAACAGGCAAGCTGTCTCGACGCGGTCGCGCGATTGGCGCTGGCGCATCCGGAGGTTCGATTCAGCGTTCTGGCCAACGGCCGGGAGGTTTTTACCGCGCCTCAGGCTAAAAATATTGATGAGCGCATTGCCATGGTTCTGGGTGAGGATTTTCACCGTCACAGCAGGTCTTTGTCCGCGCAAAAAGACGACATTCATCTGGGCGGTTTTGTTTCCACGCCGGCCTACACAAAATCCAACGCCAAAAGTATTTTCCTTTTCGTCAATGCGCGCTTCGTGCGAGACGCAAGCCTCAATCACGCGGTGATGTCGGCCTATCGCCAGGTGATCGAACCGCGCCGTTATCCGGCGGGTGTTTTGTTTCTGGAGCTGCCGGGCGGGGATGTGGATATCAACGTGCATCCCGCCAAGCTGGAGGTCCGTTTCAAAAACGCGCGCGACATTTACGAGCTTTTGTCCCGCGCCGTGGCCGAAACGCTGGCCGCTGCCAATCAGCCCGCGGACAGCTTTTCCTACCGACTGGAGTCCAGACAAAACGCATCGGCCGCCTCCGGTTTCTGGCGGCCGAAAACATCGGATCCGGCCGACGGGCCGCGAGGCGTTTTTTCCCGGCAGAACCTTCAGCGCGCCATCAGCGAGGATCTTTTCGCCCGCGCGCAGGGCGTTTGCGAGACAACCGCTTCACAGGAGAATTATTCGCGCGCGGGAAAAATCACATTTGCCGATCATCAGTATCTGGGCCAGTTTGCCGACACATATCTGGTTTTTGCCAGCCCCGAAGGGATGATGCTGATCGATCAGCACGCGGCGCACGACCGGATTCTTCTGGAGCGCCTCAAGGCCTCCACGCAAAACCGGGGGGCAAGCCAGCCGCTTTTGATGCCGGAAGTCGTCAGCCTGTCCGTTGCGCAGATCGGCCTTTTTGAAGGAGCGCAGGATTTGCTGCGGGAGATCGGTCTGGAGGTTGAGATATTCGGCCGCGACGCGGTGGCGGTGAAAGCCATGCCCGCCGCGATGCCGCATGCCGACCCGCGCGAAATCATCTCGGATATTGCCGACCAGCTGGGGGCAGGCGCATCTTGTTTGTCGCTCGACGACCGCAGGGAAAAGATTCTCGCGTCGCTGGCCTGCCACGCCGCCGTCAAGGCCAACGCCTCGATGTCCGCCGAAGAGGTGGCGGCGCTTTGTCGCGATCTGGAGGAAACCCCTTATAACACGACCTGTCCGCACGGCCGGCCCATCAGTGTGAATTTTTCTCTTTATGAAATCGAAAGAATGTTCAAACGAAAATAAGACGCCTGTTGTGGTCATCGGTTCTCCAACGGCAACGGGAAAAACATGTCTGGCGATCGAACTGGCCAAAACGTTCGGCGGTGAAATCATCGGTGCTGATTCGATGCAGGTTTACCGTTATCTGGATATTGGAACGGCCAAGCCCACACCGGATGAGAGGCGTGAAGCAACGCATCATCTCATCGACGTGGTGGATCCCGACTGCGAATTCAACGCCGCGCTTTACGCAGACCTTGCGCGCGCCTGTGTCGCGGAAGTTGCAGGGCGGGGCAGGCCGGTTTTTGTGGCGGGCGGAACGGGTCTGTATATCCGTGCGCTGCTTTGCGGCATCATCGAAACGCCGCCGGTGGATGAAGCGCTGCGCAATTATTTCCGCGCGTTGGGGGCGTCTCACGGCAACGCGTATCTTTTCGATCTGCTGCGGCAAAGAGATCCCGCAGCCGCAGGCGGCATCAACAAAAACGATGTCGTGCGGATTATCCGCGCGCTGGAAGTGCTGGAGCAGACCGGTGAATCCATCATAGCGCTTCGGAAAAAGCATGCGTTTGCCGAAACGCCCTACCGTGTCTGTAAGATCGGTTTGCAGGTGGACCGTTCCCGCCTGAAAGACCGGATTATCCAAAGAACACAGCAGATGACGGATGCGGGTTTCGAAGATGAGGTGCGCACTGTTTTGGGCATGGGTTACAGTGAAAAGCTCAAATCCCTTCAGTCTCTGGGATATAAGCAGATGATCGATTACATAGGCGGTCGCTGTTCCCGGGAAGAAGCCCTGGAGCGGATCGGCCGCGAAACCTGGCGCTACGCCAAAAGACAGATGACCTGGTTTGCCGCCGACAGGGAGATCCAATGGTTCTGGCCGGATCAGGCAGATCGCATCAAAGAAACCGTCACGGCCTTTTTTAATTCGTCTTCAGCTGAATCATAACCGCCAAAGCGGCCAACGGACGGCCTGCGCGAGCGCCGGCGCAGCAGGAAACCGCTTGAATATTGACTTGACTTCAATCGTGACAAACGCTAATCATATGCCGTATTTTTTATAGAAAAAAACGGAATCCTGTTTAAGATAGGCCCTTTTCCTGAAAGGAGTTTTTTATGTCCCGTTTGTCTTTTAGAGTCATCACAAAAGCTTTGCCGGCTGTTTTTCTGCTGCTGGCCGTTTCGTGCGCGCCAACCGCCAGAATTGCCACCAGTCAGCTCGATACCCCCCAGCATCACACGTTTACCGGTATGAAGCTGCTCGGTCATGAAAAATACACGGATGCCAAGCGGGAATTTGAACTGGCCCTTCAACTGGACGCCAAATATTCGCAGGCCCACAGCGCCCTGGCGCTGGTGCAGATTCATGAGGAAAACAGGGATGCCGCGCTGGAAAGCCTCAATAAAGGCTGGAAATTTGCCAGAACAAAGGAAGACAGACTTTTGGTTCACGTCAACCGCATCCGCGTTTACACGCAAAGCAAAGACGAGAAAAACCGGTTGGCGCCTGCTCAGTCCGAATTTGAAGCGGCCATCAAGCTTGATGCCAACCACGCACCCGCCTATTACTTCATGGGTCTGGCCTATAAGGTTGCCTGCGATTTCAATGCGGCAGGCGAGATGTTTTCAAAGGTGCTGGCCTTGAAGACGGATTACACCGCCGAAGCGGATGTTCAGTGGCATTTTATTCAGAAGGTGGCCCGTGCCATGCCGGCATCAGCAACGGGCAAACAGATCGCGCTCGTGGAACGTTTGACGCGGGGTGACGCGGCGGCGCTTTTAATGGAAGAATTGAAAATTGACGTTTTGTATAAAAAACGCACCCCCGGGACATTCGACACGTCATTTAAAGATCCGCAACAAGCCGCTCAGGAGGCTGTGGTCGAAAAACCGACGGCAAAGGATATTGGCGATCATCCCCTGAAGGCGGATATTGAAGGCATTCTGGAAGTCGGCGTGCGCGGTCTGGAAAAATATCCCGACGGCAATTTTCATCCCGCCGATCGTGTGACACGCGCCGCCTACGCCATGATGCTGGAGGATATTTTAATCAAGGTGACCGGCGACAACGCACTGGCGACCAGGTTTATCGGTTCG
This sequence comes from Smithellaceae bacterium, assembly GCA_046484315.1. GTDB lineage: Bacteria > Desulfobacterota > Syntrophia > Syntrophales > Smithellaceae > UBA8904. The sequence continues at coordinate 12,253 of JAWOJC010000258.1, forward strand.
AAATCGCCGTTTCCGGATATGCGCGCGGATCTGCCCTACTTCAATGCCGTGATGGTCGTGACGTCGCGCGGCATCATGGAAGCCAGGGACATGACCACCGGTGAGTTCGCTCCCTTGGGATCCGTGGCAGGGGTGGACGCGCTGCTGATTATCCGTAAATTTAAAGAAGAACTCAAATTCGACTGATGGCAGTTGAAAAAGGAAGACCGGAGGCGGGGCGATGTTTGTCCCGCCTGTTTGTTGATAAGGCACTGGGGTGTTCATGATGCCCCCGGAAAGGGCGAAAGCCCTTTTGCGTATGGATTAAAGGGAGAAAAAAGTTTCATGACGATAAAAGAATTGGGCAAGGCATTTGAACCTGCCGAAGCCGAAAAAAGATTGTATGATTACTGGTTGAAGAATAATTATTTTCACGCGCAGGATAAAAGCGACGCAGAGCCTTTCTCCATTGTGATTCCGCCGCCCAATGTGACCGGCATGCTGCACATGGGGCACGCGCTTAATAACACGCTTCAGGACGTGATGATCCGTTTTAAAAGGATGCAGGGCTATAACACGCTTTGGATGCCGGGGATGGATCATGCGGGCATCGCAACGCAGAATGTCGTTGAACAGAAACTCGCCCGCGAAGGCATCTCGCGCCATGATCTGGGGCGCGAAGCGTTTGTTGCCCGCGTCTGGGAATGGAAGGAGCAGTACGGCGGCGTCATCATTAATCAGCTCAAGCGTCTGGGCTGTTCCTGTGACTGGGAGAGAGAGCGCTTCACCATGGACGAGGGGCTGTCGCAGGCGGTGCGGGAAGTCTTTGTCAAGCTCTACAATGAAAATATGATCTATCAGGGCGACTACATCGTCAACTGGTGTCCGCGCTGCCATACCGCCATTTCCGATCTGGAAGTCGAATTCGTCTCCGATCAGAGTTTTTTGTGGAACCTTCGCTATCCGCTGGCCGACGGCAGCGGGTCCATTGTCGTAGCCACAACACGTCCCGAGACGATGCTGGGCGACACCGCCGTGGCGGTTCATCCGGAGGATCCGCGCTATCGGGACAAAATCGGCAAGTTCGTCACGCTGCCTTTAATGGGCAAGCAGATTCCTGTGATTGCAGACGAATATGTGGCGATGGATTTCGGCTCGGGCGCTGTCAAGATCACCCCCGGCTCTGATCCCAACGACTTTGCCATGGCCCAGCGCCACAATCTGGAAATTATTTCCATTATGGACGGGCAGGGCGTGATCAATGAACACGGCGGCAAATACAAGGGGCAGGATCGCTACGAGGCGCGCAAAAACGTTTTAGCCGATCTGGGAAAGGAAGGCTATCTGCTCGGCACCGAACCCTATGCGCATAATGTCGGCCAGTGTTACCGCTGTAAAACAGACATTGAACCGATGGTTTCAAAACAGTGGTTTCTTAAAATTAAACCGCTGGCCAAGCAGGCCATGACCGCGGTGACGAAAAAGAAAACCCGCATTGTTCCTTCTTCCTGGGAGGCCACCTATTTTGACTGGATGAACAACATCCGTGACTGGTGCATTTCCCGCCAGCTGTGGTGGGGGCACCGCATTCCCGTCTGGTATTGCGACGATTGCAGCAAGGTGATCGTGGCCACCGTCGATCCCGATTCATGCCCGGTTTGCGGCGGCACGTCGCTCAGGCAGGATGAAGATGTCCTCGATACGTGGTTCAGTTCGTCCCTTTGGCCGTTTTCCACGCTCGGTTGGCCCAAACGCACCAAGGAGCTCAAAACATTTTACCCGACCTCGCTTCTGATCACTGGATTTGACATTCTGTTTTTCTGGGTGGCCCGCATGATGATGATGGGTATCTACATTATGAAAGATGTTCCCTTCAAGGATGTTTATCTCCACGCACTGGTGCGCGACGAAAAGGGCGAGAAGATGAGCAAGTCCAAGGGCAACAGCATCGATCCGCTGGTCATGATCGATCAGTACGGCACGGATGCGTTTCGTTTCACCCTGGCCGCCTACACCGCCCAGGGACGAGACGTGCGCATGTCGCCTGAGCGTATCGAAGGCTACAAGTTTTTTGTAAACAAAATCTGGAACGCGGCCAAGCTGACTCTAAACAATCTGGCGGATTACGACGAAGCTAACCCGCTTAATGCCCCGGATTCACTGCCGGACATCTGGATCAAGGCAAAGCTCAATGAAGCGATCCAAGCGGTTACGCGCTCACTGGACGAATACCGTTTCAACGACGCGACCGCCGCCATTTACAATTTTATCTGGCATGAGTATTGTGACTGGTATCTGGAAATCAGCAAACCGTCGCTTTACGGCAAGGTAGGCCCCGAACAGAAGCACGTCACGCAGCGGACCATGAAAGAAGTCTTCGCGACCATGCTTCAGTTGCTGCATCCCTTCATGCCGTTTTTGACCGAGGAGCTCTGGCAGGCGCTTTCCGGCAGCGACGAGCATTCCATCATGGTCAGCAGATTCCCTGAGGTCCGGGAGGCGTGGAATGATCAGGCGTCCGAAAAAGACATGGAAGCGCTCATGGAGATCATTACCTCGATTCGCAATATCCGCGGCGAGATGCGGATTCCGCCCTCGCATAAGCTCGATGTCTTGATTTCCGCAGCAGATAAAGCTGAAAAGGCGCTCATCGAGTCGGGCAGCGGCTATATTCACAATCTGTCCAATCTGGCCTCCTTAACCGTCGAAGTGAATCTGGTGGAGCCCAAAGGGGTGGCCACCGGCGTGGTGGGCGCAACCCGGATATTTGTTCCGCTGGCCGGCATCGTGGATATCGCCGGCGAAAAAACACGACTCGAGAAGGAACTGGCGAAAGTATCCAAGGATTTGGAACACAGCTCGCGCAAGTTGGCCAACAGCGATTTCCGCGCCAAGGCCGCGCCGGAAATTATCACGAAAGAGGAAGACAAGCTCAAAGAAAGTCAGGAGAAATTTGCCACCCTGGAAGGCGCGCTCAAAAAACTCAAAGAGATTGCCGGATGACGATTTCACCGCAAATCAGAAACATCATCAAGGTCGCTCTGGCTGAAGATATCGGCACGGGTGACGTGACCACAAACGCCACCGTTGACCCGAAGCAGAAGGGCAGGGCGCAGGCAGTGGCCAAGGACGCTTTTGTGGTGGCGGGGCTTGATGTTTTTGAAGCCGTATTCAAATGCCTCGACAAAAAGATCACAGTGAAAAAAATGATGGCCGACGGCAGCCGTGCCAGAAAAGGCGCGGTCCTTGCCGAAGTGGAAGGCAGTCTGTCGAGCATTTTGCAGGCCGAGCGCGTCGCGCTGAATCTTTTTCAGCGCATGTGCGGCATCGCCACGCTCACCGCGAAATATGTAGACGCCGTGCGCGGCACGAAGACGAAAATTCTCGATACGCGCAAGACCGCCCCGGGACTGCGTGTGCTCGATAAGATCGCCGTGCGTTTGGGCGGCGGAACCAATCACCGCATCGGTCTTTACGACGCAGTGCTGATCAAGGACAATCACATTGAAGCCGCAGGCGGCATCACCGCCGCCGTTTCGGCGCAGCGACAATATCTGAAAAAGCCCCTGAAAATCGAAGTCGAAACCAAAAACATGCGTGAAGTCAAAGAAGCCCTTCACTGCGGTGTGGATATCATCCTCTTGGACAACATGTCCAATGACGCCATGAAGAAAGCCGTTGATTTCATCGCCGGGCGCGCCCTGACTGAAGCCTCCGGCAATGTGAACCTGCAACGGACGGCAGGCATTGCCGCCACCGGGGTGGATTTTATATCCATAGGCGAGCTCACCCATTCCGTTCGCGCCGCGGATATCTCCCTCAAGGTAAAAGGCTGAAAACAGCAGGCAGTTGATATCCTCCGTTTTGGGAGACATCCAATCTATGAACTTAAATCAAGACATCCTGAAAGAAAGCCTTGCCGGAAAAACGATCGGCGATCCGCTTTATTATTATGAAGCAATCGATTCGACCAATGATGAGGCGTTTCGTCTGGGTATGAAAGGCTCGCCGGAAGGGACCGCGCTGATTGCCGAATCCCAGAGCGCGGGCAAAGGCAGAATGCAGCGCGTCTGGCATTCGCCGCCGGGCGCCAATGTGTATACATCCGTGATTCTGCGACCGTCCTTTGAGACGGCGCGCGCGCCGCAGATTTCCATAGCCGCGGGCGTGGCCGTGGCGGAAACACTCGATACGTATTGTCCGGGCGGCGTGCGGCTCAAATGGCCCAATGACGTTTTGATCGGAGGAAAGAAGGTTTGCGGCATTCTGGCACAGATGAAGATGTCCGGCGGCAATATAGACTTTGTCGTGGTGGGAATCGGCATCAACGTTAATTTGCGCTGTGATCAATTTCCGGACGATATTCAAGGCCTGGCCACCTCTCTGGCCATCGGGGCCGGTCATGAAATATCACGGCCGGCCTTGATAAATAGCCTGTATGAAAATCTGGCAAAATGGTATAAGACCCTCTCCGATAACGGCTTCGAAACGGTCCGGAAAGCCTGGCTTCACCTGACGCCGATGATGGGTCAGACGGTGCAGGTGATGTTTCGTGATGAAGCGCTCTGCGGGCGCGCCGTCGGGCTGGATGAAGACGGGTCTCTCATCCTCGCGACAGACGACCATAAGGAAATCAGAGTCTCGGCGGGAGACGCAACCATAATTAAAAGGTGAATAATATGCTTTTAGTCATCGATGTGGGCAACACGAATACTGTTTTGGGGCTTTTTGACGGAGAGACTCTGATGCACGACTGGCGGATCCGGACGGAGATCGACCATACCATTGACGAGTATGGCGTTTTGATTTCCAATCTGTATCAGTCCAGCCGGATGAACGCCAAAGAAATCAAGTCCGTCACGGATATTATCATATCGTGCGTGGTTCCGCCGATGCTCAACATTCTCGAACCCCTGTGTCTGAAGTATTTTAAAATCAAACCGATGATTGTCGGTCCCGGCGTTAAAACCGGCATGCCGATCTTTTACGACAACCCGAAGGAAGTGGGTGCGGATCGTATCGTCAACGCGGTGGCCGCTTTCGACAAGTATCGTCAGGAATCGATCATCGTGGATTTCGGCACGGCAACCACGTTTGACTATGTTTCGCCCAAGGGCGAATACATGGGCGGCTGCATCGCGCCGGGGATTGTGATTTCCAGCGAGGCGCTCTTCGCGCGCGCCTCCAAGCTGCCCCGTGTGGAGTTCAGCCGGCCGAAAACGATTATCACCAAAGATACCGTCAGCGCCATTCAGGCGGGCATCATGTTCGGCTATGCGGGGCTGGTGGACGGTATTGTGGGAAGAATGAAAGCGGAAGTGAAGACCAAACCCATGGTGATCGCGACCGGGGGGCTTGCGCGGATTGTGGCTCAGGAAGCCAAAAGCATTGATAAAATCGAAGAGATGCTAACCCTGGAAGGCCTGCGTCTCATCTATGAAATCAATAAAAAGTAGCTCATGCTGAATGTCGGATTGACGGGCGGCATCGCCTGCGGAAAATCAACGGTTGCGGACATGTTTGTGCGTCTGGGCGGTTATCTGATCGATTTCGATAAACTGGCTCATGAAGTGCAGGCTCCGGATCAGCCGGCGTGGCAGGATGTGGTTGCGGCTTTCGGTCCGGAGATATTGCGCGCGGACCGGTCCATCAACCGGGATCGTCTCGCGGCTATTGTTTTCAACAATCCTGAAAAGCTGAAATCGCTCAATGCCATTGTCCATCCGCGTGTTTACGAAGCGTGGCAGTCGCGTCTGGATAAAATTCAGGCGGACAACCCGCACGCGATCGTCTTTTCCGATGTGCCGCTGCTTTTTGAGGGCAAGATGCAGGGATTGTTCGATCTGACTATCCTCGTGATGGTAGAGCCTTTCCGGCAGGTCGACCGGTTGATGGCACGAAACGCGATATGCAGAGAGGATGCCGAACTTCGCTTATCCTGCCAGATGCCCATTTACGATAAAGTTCCGCTGGCGGATATTGTCATTGACAATCAGTGCACGCTTGAACAAACCGATCTGAAAGTGGCGGACGTCTGGCGTGATCTGGTTGAAAGGGAAAAGAATAAAGGATAGGAACGCGTGGGTGCCGAAGGGCATAACGTATAATATTTAAGAAATCGGAGGTAGCAAATGATTGAAAAAAATGTACAGACGGATTTCAGTGCGAAAGTATCCGAGCCGGTGATCGGCGCCGGTTCTTATGTCCATCCGCTGGCCGCGGTGATCGGCAACGTGATATTGGGGCAGAATGTCATGGTCGCGCCCACCGCGTGTGTGCGTGGCGATGAAGGTCAGCCGCTGCATGTTGGTGATGATTCCAACGTCCAGGACGGCGTGGTCATTCACGCGCTCGAAACCGAGCAGGACGGCAAGCCCGTGGAAAAAAACATGATGGAAGTGAACGGCAAAAAGTACGCGGTGTATGTTGGAAACCGCGTGTCGCTGGCGCATCAGGTTCAGATTCACGGACCGGCCGTGGTCATGGATGATACGTTTGTCGGCATGAAGGTACTGGTGTTTAAATCGTCTGTGGGAAAAAACTGTGTCATCGAACCGGGCGTGATTTTAATGGGCGTCAAAATTGCCGATGGCCGTTATGTTCCGGTTGGATCGGTCATTAAAACCCAGGCCGAGGCGGACGCACTGCCTGTGATTGGCGCCGACTACCCTCTCAAGGACATGAACAAAGGCGTGCTGCATGTGAACAAAGCGCTGGCCAAAGGCTATCTGGCGGCCAAGTAAGTCGTTTTGGAGGACGAATAAAACAGCCGGTTTTGGCAACACAAGATGAACCGGCTGTTTTTCATGAGACGATGTTAATCAAAAGCAAATCCTCCGCGAAAAGCAAAAAGGAGAATGCCTGCCTTTCCTGCGGCACGACGCACAACATTAAGAAACGTCGCTACTGTTCGGTGAAATGCCGTCAGCACCTCAGGCAGAAGCTCAATACCCGCAGCGGCCTGCTTGAGGCCCTGAATATCCGTTACGCAACCTTCTATTTCACCGATGCCGTGATTGTTCTGGATGTGGTTCCCCGCGGGATACGCGAAATATTCCGGTTCGCGGCGCTGCGTACCGAGGGCGGTAAGCCGGCGGATGATTTAGGCCGGATGACCAATCGGTTAGGTGAGCTCTGGTGGGCCGAAGAAAAACGCTCCGGGAAAAACTATCTTGCCTCACGGCAGGTTTTGGAAATGGCTGAAAGGGTGGTCATCACGGAAGGTCTGTCCCGTCCCCGACTTGTCCGTGTTCCGACGGTGAAGCCCGAAAACCTGGTCTGTCTGAATATTGCCAAGGCGGATCTGACTTCCCGCGAGCTGGTGAAAATCATTAAAAACGCATATCGGCGGCAGGTGAAAATCCATCACCCGGACGCGGGCGGACAGGCGGTTACCTTTCGGAAAATTCATGAGGCCTACAAAGATCTTTTGCGTTGGGCCGAAAATCCCACCTTTATCAGACGCCGCGGTTTTTCCGATAAATGGTACTATGACGGCGACAGTAAAAAATGGACCCAGCCGATACCGAAGAAAACAGGCGAACGGTGAAAAACAGCGGGGAACCCTTCATCCCCGGACTTGCTTTACATCTTCCGGCGTGTTGAGGTTCTGGAAAAGACGGCCGTCGCGGTTGAACGGGGAAATAAGGTCTTCGCCAATCGTTAAAACACGCATCTCGCGGTAGAAGCCGGTAATTTTGAGTTTGTCCGCCAAAAGCAGGCGTTTGATGGAAGGAAGGCAGTTTCGCGAATAAATCGCGTGCAGGGGCTGGAAGCCTTCGGGCAGCTCAGGGACAATCACATCATGCTTGTCTGTTCTTCCTGTCATGTAATCCACGAAATCGTGATTGAGAAAGGGCATGTCGCAGGCGCTGACAAAGGCATGCTGGTGATTGGCGTAAAACAAACCTGTGTAGATGCCGCCTAGGGGGCCTTTCCCTTTATAGATATCCGTGACCAGGGCCGTATCGCTGAATTCCAGGTAGGATACAGGATCGTTGGTGACAATGATAATTTCGCTGAAGATCCGCCGGTAGCAGGCCAGCGTTTTATCAATCAGTCGGATGCCGTCCATTTCCAGAAACGCTTTGTTGACACCCATGCGGGAATTTTTGCCGCCGGCAAGCAGAATGCCGGTTATGTTTTTTTTGTGGTCCGTCAAAGTCAATCGTTCTCCCGATCCGGTATCTTTGTGATGGATTGGATCGGGGCGAAAGAAGGTTCTCTTTCGCCCCGATGGATGTGTTATTCAAACAAATAGGAGGCTTCGGGAATTTCCATCACGGAATTGTCGCCCTCCTTGATCACCCGCAGAATCATCTCCACATTGGGCAGCAGATTATGGGCGAAAAATTTCGCCGAGGCCACTTTTCCGGCGTAATACGGATACTCGAAGTGTTCCTTGCCGATGTCGTCGATTTTCTTCTGTGCGATGAGCGCGTGTTCGAGAAGAAGTTTAGCGCCGTAGATATAGCCTGTGGCATGCAGGATGCGCGTCGCAAAGAAACCGATTGCGCCGAACTTGCCCTGCCCAAGGTATCCTGCCATGGTCGCCTGAATGTCCTTGTACTGGCTGAGCGCCAAGGTAAGCTGGGCCACTTCGGCCCCCAGCGTTTTATCTTCTTTATTGTCCGCCGCAAATTTTTCCAATTCGGCAAACCACAAATTAAACACCTGTCCGCCGGCCATCATCCACTTGCGGCCGATGAGGTCCATGGACTGGATGAAGTTGGTGCCCTCCCAGATGGGGTAAATCCGGCTGTCGCGAAGCTGCTGCGCGATCGGGTAGTCCTCGGAGAACCCGTAGCCGCCGTAACACTGCATCGCCTCGGAAATGCTCAAAAATGCCAGATCCGAAATCCAGGCTTTGACGATCGGAATGTTCACCTCCACAAAAGCCTTGGCGCGCTTTCGTTCATTTTCGTCGTCCGTGTTCTCTGCGATGTCCATGCAGTAGTAGGACATCGCAATCATCGCCCGGCTGGCCTCGGTGATGGACTTTTGATACATCAGCATCCGGCGCACATCTTCGTGGTGAATAATGGTGACGCGGCCTGCCTTGGGGTTGGTGATCAAACGCCCCTGGATGCGCCCGGCGGCATACATTGCCGCGTTGTTGTAGGAAACCGTGGCGGCCGCGAGCGCTGCCAGTCCCGTGACGGTGCGTTCTTCATTCATCATATTGAACATCTGGGCCATTCCCGCGCCCTTGCCGTCCACGGGGGGATCACCCAGCAGGTAGCCGCGGCACTTGCCTTCTTCGCCGAAGTTAATGATGCTGGTGGCCGATCCCCGCAGGCCAAGCCTAAGCACCTTTGACACGAACGGCATGCTACGGCTGGCCCGCAGGTTGCACTCAATGACCTTGATGTCGTTCTCGCGGGCGAGGAACTGTATGTTGAACGGACCGGAGATATTCAGCTCCCGGGCTATCTCCCTGGTGATTCTCTTTATGCGCCTGACAGTCTCAAAATAGATCTTCTGCGGGGGAAAGACTATCGTGGCGTCGCCTGAATGCACCCCCGCATACTCCACATGCTCGCTGATGGCATAAGCCACTATCTCGCCGGAAGAGGCCACCGCATCAATCTCTATCTCCTTGGCGTATTCAATGAACTCCGACACAACCACCGGGTGCTCCTTGGAGACGCTGGCGGCCAGCTCAAGGAAATGAACCAGCTCGCTGCGGTTGGAGACCACGTTCATCGCCGCCCCCGAAAGAACATATGACGGACGAATCAGCACCGGGAACCCGATGTCAGCAATGAACCTGTCAATCTCCTCAAAGCTCAGCAGCTCCCTCCAGCGCGGCTGGTCAACACCCAGCATGTCACACATCGAGGAGAACTTATGCCTGTCTTCAGCCCTGTCAATCGACTCCGGTGGTGTCCCCAGTATGGGCACTCCCTGCCTGTGCAGCCTCATCGCCAGGTTATTGGGTATCTGGCCGCCCATAGAAAGTATGACACCACGGGGTGTCTCGAGGTCAATGATATCCATCACCCGCTCAAACGACAGCTCGTCAAAATAGAGCCTGTCGCACATGTCATAATCGGTGCTTACGGTCTCCGGATTGTAGTTTATCATCACACCCCTGAATCCTTCACGCCTGATGGTGTTGATGGCATTGACAGAGCACCAGTCGAATTCCACACTCGACCCTATCCGGTATGCGCCGGAGCCCAGCACTATCACCGAACGCTTGTCGTTCTCATACCATATGTCGTGCTCCATCCCGCTGTAGGTCATGTAGAGATAGTTGGTGAC
>JAWOJC010000295.1:0-21403 GCA_046484315.1 Smithellaceae bacterium
TCTTAAAATGGGTGGCTGATGGCCAGATTCCGATACTCATCGGCACGCACGCCCTGATCCAGAAATCGGTGAAGTTCAAGAATCTGGCATTCGTCGTGATAGACGAACAACACAGATTCGGCCCAGGCGTTTCTATGAACGAACTGTCCATGGGCATGACCGACGATTTCGAAGTTGCCATCGAAGAAGGCGCAACCATCATCCGCGTCGGCCGCGCCATTTTCGGCGACAGAATACCATAAGCCATCCGGAAATATACAGCAGAGAGCCTTCCGTCCGCAGTGCGGTGATCTATTTTCGATCCGGTTCGAATTGGTTTTTGGCCGACCAGAAGGACGGCAGATGGCGGACGAGATACCAGAGGCTTTTCCGATGTTGCCAGATGCGCTTGCGAAATCGCTTGCGCCAGCCCGGATCGGAATAGAAGCGTTTGACATGCTCGTTGTAGAGATGGTCGAGTTTTTCTTTGGATTCAATGCCGCTCGGCACGAAAACAAAGTTCAGGCAATTCATCAGACGCCAGTCTTCCTCAAAGGCGCCCGCCTCACGGATGGTCGACCACAAAGGCGCACCCGGAAACGGCGTGAACTTGGCCATGTTCATATCGTCGAGTCCGAGCGATATGATAAAATCGGAGGTCTGCGCAATGGAGGTTTCCGTCTCTCCGGGCAGACCCATCATGAAAAGCCCCTTGGCCCGCAGGCCCGCGTCCTGGATGCGCCGCACGGTGTTGCGCACGCAGTCGAGCGACACGCCGGATTTGTGGCGCGCGAGCATTTCCGGGTCCGCGGATTCAATCCCCAGCGACACCATCAGACAGCCCGCCTCTTTGAGCATCTTTAATAAATCATCATCCGTGTATCCCACGCGCACGGCGCAGTTGAAATTCATCCCCAAAGGCTCGCGTGAAAGTTTTTCGCACAGCGCCACAATCCGTTTGCGGTTGGCTGTAAAAAGATCGTCGTAGATATTGATGTGCCGCGCGCCGAAACGATCACGGAGGTATTTCATGTGATCGTAAATATAGGCGGCCGAATTAAACCGGTACCCTTTTTTGAAAACGGAGCGGTCGCAGTAGGAACACTGGAACATGCAGCCGCGTGAGGTGATCATCGTCGCGCCGGGCGTCTGCGCGTAGCTGAACAGCGGCAAATGATAATCGCGGGGAAATCCCTGGAGTTTTTCGTAGGCCGGAAACGGAAGATCGTCGAGGTCGGCGATGTGCTCCCTGGGCGCGTTGGCCACCGCCTCGCCTTGTCGTCTGTGGATCAGGCCGGAGATATCGGCAGGTTCAACGCCCGCTGCCAGTTCGCTCATCGTCCGTTCACCTTCACCCGCCACCAGGTAATCGAAGGCCGGATAGGACAATAAGAGATTCTCACGAAGCGCGGAAACATGAACGCCGCCGCAAACCGTGATGATCTCAGTATTGTGTTCTTTGATCTTCGCCGCGATGTCCGCGGCGTCCGGGAAAGAGGAAGTGGTGGCGGAAAAGCCGACAATCTGCGGCTGATACCCGAGAATCGCCGACACCTGCAGGCGGATATCCACGGGCGCGCGAGGCCCCAGGCAGTCATAGACAAAAACCTCGTGGCCTTCACGGAGCAGATAAGCCGCAATTGATAAAAGCCCCTGCGGCACCATACGGTTGGCAATGTCGGTAATGTCGCGTTTGCCGGGAAACCAGTTAAACCCGCGCGGATGAACCAGAACAATGCGTTTTTTTTGCCCGGAAGAAACCATAGGATTACATTTTCGTCACGGCGACCAATGCCTGCCGACCCGAGGGATGATAATTGTAATGCACGTAGTTCGCCTTGCGGCCCGCAAGCAAAGCCCGGGCGATGCCGTAAGCGGCGGCAGTCGGAGAAATACCGCAGTGCGGCAGATAATCATCCATGTCCCAGCCCGCGGAACTAAATTGCGGATCAGCGCTGGTGATCAGACGAAATCCCGGCAGCAGGATTTTCTGCTCAGCCGCCGCCTGTGCAAATGCGACCGCGCTTTCGCATTGGTTGATCACATTGAGCGGACAGGATAATGACTCCGGGGCAACGTCGTGACTGTTTAATATCACCGTGTCCAGCCGGCCGATACCCGCATCGCCCTGTCTTCCCATAAGCAGCCACGAGCTTCCTTCCCCCATAGGCAAAAGGCGGGCGTTGTCCGGTTTCAAATCCATCCGTTCACGGTAATCGTCCACGCTCGGCGTAAAGACATCGCAGCCGCCCACCAGCGCCAGATCGATATCGCCCGCTTCCAGGTAGCTTTGCGCCAGCCACAGCGCGGATTCAAAGGAGTGCTCTTCTTGCGAAATCGTGAGCACGACGCCCTTGACCTCGCAAACCCGGGCCAGAAAAAAAGCGGCGGCGTTGCTGACGGAATTGGCAAACTGATTGGGGCTGGGAAATCCGCCGTCATGCTTGAAGACCTGCGTGATAAACGGGAGGATTTCATCAATATTACCCAGACCCGTCGCCAGAAAAATGCCGACCTTTTTGTCTTGCAGCGCCTCTTTGGGCGCGTTTTGCAGGCAGGCCAACGCGCCGCAGCAAACCAGTTTGATAAACCGGCCCGCACGCCGCATGGGCTGCCCCATCATTTTCTGCACCAGGTCGTCGGGGCTGTGCGGCAGACCCGCTTCATCCCAGGCAACGTCTTGATTGGGCGCAAGCGAAGGCCCCAGGTATCCGGCGGCAATCACCGGCATGGAACAGACAGGCTTATTTTGATCATTTGTCGCAGTGCTCATAGGTTTCCCATTATCTTTACCCGGTCTCAATAACAGGGTTTTTAGTAATCACATAACTTGTGCATGTTCCGCCGAAACCAAAAAAGGTAAACAAATAAGCTCCGTCTTTTGCGGGCAGATTCACTTGCGACGGCGCAAAGCCGATGTCCGGATCAACTTCCGTAAAACCGAAACTCACCGGAATCGTCCCTTCCTCCAGGCAGGCAAGCCACAGCGCGGTCTCTACGGTGCCTGCCGCGCCCAGGCCGTGTCCGATGGCGCCTTTGAGAGAAACCACCGGCGGCAGTTTGTCGCCGAATACTTTCGCCAGCCCCCGTCCTTCGGACAAGTCATTGTCTCTTGTGCCGGTGCCGTGGGCCTTGATCGCAACGATTTGCTCCGGCGCTATACCGGCTGCGTTCAAGCTGTGCTGCACGACTGTTTTCACCAGTTCGCCATCGGTGCCTGCGGACGTCAGGCTGCTGTTGTCATTGAACAGATACCCCCCCGTGAATGTATAACAGGCGGCGGCGGTCTCTTTACGATTGCCTGCTTCCAGAATCACGCAGGAGGCTGCCTCACCAATCTGCATGCCGGAACGGGTATTGCAAAACGGCCGGCATGCGTCTGCGTCATACAGCAGAAGACTGGCAAATCCCTGAAGCGTAAGATTCAAAAGAGGCTCAAAGCCGACCACAATGGCGCGTTTGATTTTTTTTTGCGAGAGCAGTTGCGCCGCGATCACCAGCGCGTGTGAACTCGACACGCAGGCCATGCTCAGCGTCATCGGCAAACCGCGGATGCCGTATTTCTTCGCCAGGGCATCGGCCACTTCGCCGGGTCCCCGGTTGCGGCAGACGATCGGCGGTGTTTCCCTGCCGGGATTCTGCCGCACGGATTCGGTAAACGCATACTCATTGCGGATAAAAATGCCACCGGTGGTGCCCACCAACAGCGCGGATTCGGCGATCTCGGATGCGGAAAGTCCCGCGCGCTCAAAAGCTTCCGTCATCGACGCATCGAGCATGGCCAGAGACTTTTCAAGCGGACTGCCGTCGTAGACAATTTCAAACGCTTTGAAGTCGCGATTGATCAGGTGCGGCGACGAACAGATGCCGGCCGGATGGACGTCTCCGGCAATCAGACGGCGTGCGGATTCAGAAGCGCTCCAGCCCAGCGTGGTGACGGCGCCCCAGCCGGTGATATGGATATCTTCGGGTCTCACTTTTTAACCTTCGGTGCCTCAATGACAAAATCAGCCAGCGAGTCGAAAGACTGCATCGCTTTGGCTGCCGTGGACGCGTTTTTCAGTTCGACGCCGAACTGAAAACGCAGCTCCATCGCTATTTCCATCGCGTCGAGCGAATCGAGTTTCAGCGGCCCGGGCCCCCCGATAAAGGGCACATCGGTGGGCACATCCTCCGGCCGCACATCCCGGACTTCACATGCTTTGATGACCAGCGCCTTGAGCTTGAAAATCAAATCCTCCCGCGACGCGACATTTAATTCCTGATACGCTTTTTCTAAATCCATTGAACTCTCCTTCCCGCAATATAAAAGCAGATTCCTGCAAACAGTGTCAACACAATTAATTTAGGCAAAATGGCAGCCAATGCCAAATCACGCACAAAAATATCCAGGTACGCCTGATGCGCCCAATACATCGGTGATATCATCGCCAGTTTTTTCATGACCATCGGCATAAGCGCGTGCGGCATCATGATTCCGCCGAAGACGCCCATCAGCACAGCGCCGGTTGCGGCAAGGGTTGAAGACTGCTCAGGCGTCCGAGCCAGCGCCGCAACCAGCACGCCAAAACCCGTTGTGGCGGCGGCAACCACCAAAGTGACCGGCACCATGTGCCAGGGATGTTCTCCGAGATGAAAAGGAAAACTGATGATGCGGGACATTATATAAACACCGACCAGCAGCATTAAAACAAACTGGAAAACATTGATCAGGTAGTAAGGAATAATTTTCCCGAGTATCAGTAAGTTCGTATTGACCGGATACGTAAAAAGACGCTGGAGAGTGCCATCCTTTTTTTCCTTCAAAAAACCAATGGACATCGGAATGGCAATAAAAAACATCGCGAATATGGCATAGCCCGGAACATTTTGCTGAAGAGGGGTGGGGAAATTCCGGTTGGGCTTTGTTTTCTCAACGAGCAGGCCGGCAATCACCGCATCGAGGTTATCTATCCCCATAACGACTTCCACGATGATGCTGGTGATCAGCGAACGGGCCGCTATTTTGTAACCGGCGTCGATCACCGGGTCAAAATACATTTCCACCGGCTGATCGCCCTCATCAAAATCTCCGGGAATGGTGATAATGGCATGCGCCCTGCCGTCGGCAAAAATCTCATCATCCGTCCTGCCGCGCGGCCGTTCAACCGGTTGAATCAGCTTGTTGGATTTTATCTTTTCTACAAGAAGATTTGCCTTGGGCGTGTTGCTTTGGTTTTCAATGACCAACTGAATTTTCCGTCCGGTCAATTTGTCCGCCCAGACGCCTTCCATGGCCAGTGACAGAAATAAAATCAGCGCCACCGGCATCAGGAAAAGAAGCAGAATCGTCTGCCGGTCGCGAAGCAGGATCAGCATCTCTTTCCTGATCAATTCTTTTAGCTGTCGTAAGATCAATTTATCACCCGCCCAAAAATTCCGTTTTTGTTTTACGCATCACGCAGCCCCCTGCCCGTCTTTTCCAGAAATAATTTTTCCAGATCATCAATCTCGGACATCTGACCGTTGAAAATGACTTCCCCTTTGTCCACCAGTGTTACGCTCGAACACAGGCGAAAGGCTTCCTCCATGATGTGTGTGGACAATAAAATTGTCATCCCCGAGGCGTTTAATTCCTTCAATGTGTCATAAATATGGTTTCGGCTCTGCGGATCGACGCCGACTGTGGGTTCATCCAGCAACAGCAATTTTGGCGAATGCAGAAGAGCCACCGCCAGATTCAAACGCCGCTGCATCCCTCCGGAATAAATCGCGACCGTTTCTTCCGCATGAGCCGCAAGACCGGTCTGTTCCAGCACGATTTCCGAGCGCAAAACGATTTCATCATCCGACAGTCCGGCCATCGCGCCGAAAAAATTCAGATTTTCGCGTGCGGTCAGTGTCGTGTAAAGCGATATGGGCTGGGGGGCGTAACCGATAGACAAAAGCGCTTTGCGATCCGGCATTTTTTTTCCGTAAATGGAAATATCCCCTGAATAGCCCCGCAGCTGCCCGGTGATCACACGCATCAAGGTTGATTTTCCCGCGCCGTTGGGGCCCAGAAGCGCCTGCATCCTGCCGTCTGCGACGGTCAGAGAAACGTTCTGCAAGGCGCGAACCGGCGCACCCTCGTAACTGAATGTAATCGAGGAAATATCCAGAGCGTTCATGCCTTAAGCTTCCTTGCGACTTTCTGGAGTTCTTTAAAAAAAGCTTCTTCGAGGGCAGCACATTTCAAAACCAAGCCGCCCGCCTTGGCAAAGGTTTCTTCCTCTTTGTCCCGTTGCTTGATAATACGCGCGGCCGTTACGGAAAACTCACGCCAGGTATCACCAATAACCGTCATGTCACGAGCCAACCGGACAAGCTCATCTGAACCGAACAGATCGGACGCTTCCTGCATAAAAGCGGCATACATGTACCGAAATCCGGCACCCCCCGTGCCTGTCTCTTCCACCCAGCGGACGGTGCCGGCAAGATGACGACAGGCTTCCTGAAAACCCAGTTTGTCCGGACTTTTGATAATTTTTCTGGCCAGAAACCGCATACCCCGAACGCCAAAAATCGGCAGAGGAATCCTGAGCATCAAGCCGCAGGTATTCTTCATTCCCTTGATGCAGGCCTGCCGCAAATCAGGATGTGGATCAACGGATTTGGTATAATACATAAAACCGCGGGGGTTCATAGGCCCGGGCACGAAACGCGCCTGTTCCAAACCGTCGGCAGAGCAATCGACCGGATCGCCGAATGTCGGGTCACTGATGCGAAAGCCACCTTCAATTTCACGCAGAACAATGATATTGTGTCCGCCAAAATTATGGCGGTGACGTTCGGACACATAGGGAAGCCAGTAAAGATTGGTAGCCAAACCCACAATGTGACCGGCTTTAAGAACCGCTCTGAGTTCATCCATGCCTTTTTGGGGATCGCGATACGTCTTGATTACAAAATTGGCGCCCAGCCTTTTGGCCGCCTTGCGAAAAACCGACCCGGGTTTATTTCGAAAAGCGGTGACCTGCAAATGGACAAGTTTTACCATCGGCAGATAACCAAAAAAAATACCGCTGCCAATGCCGAAAATCATCGGCTCGGAAACATCCAAACCCTGATGGCTAAACAGGGCGGATGTCACGGCTGTTTCACAATGTGCACCATGATGATGGACAAATGGCTTGCCATTGGCTGCGAGTTCAGTCATCATGAAGAAAAAGCATCCTTCCTTAGTTTCCGCTATTCGGCACGGTTTTTAATTCTTCCTGTGTGACCCTTAGTGCCTTCGTATAACGATTTAAAACAGAGGGTTTAAGTTTGGAAAATATCTCGGGGCGTAAATGCCTCTTGACCCGGAATACCACTATTCCCGCTGCTTTGGCCAGCATTCCCGGATCCATCTGCCGCATTTCCATATAATAGCAAAGCGGGCTTTTCTGGCCGGCAAGCACGGCTTTTCTAATTTCCTCAAGTTTGGCACGATTACCGGCAATAATCAGGGCGCAGGATACTTTTTCCGCCCAGGGAGCGTCTGTCTCAAGGATATATTGCCCGTTATCGTTGCGCTTGTAATAAGCTTTCGGCAATCCATCATTAAAAATTTCATCTTCTAATTCCATGGTCAGTTCTCTCTGATCGTGTTGATATTTCTGATATTATACTAATTTGAACAAGACACAAAGATATTTTACACAAAAAACACAGATTATCACGATGATTTTTTAAATAAGAAAGGTTCCAGGACCGACAAAATAAACATTGAGCGCGTTCACGCTACAAGCTTCCTTGTTACGTGATCCAGATCTTGAAAAAGCTGTTTTTCACGCTCCGCGCAGATCAGCATCAACCCTCCGGCTTTGGCAAAGGTCTCGTCGGACTGACCCCGTTGTTTGATGATGCGCGCGGACACGACGGCAAACTCCCGCCAGATATCGCCGATAACGGTCATATCCTTTGACAGTTGGGCCAATTCGTCTGATCCGAACAGGTCGGCGGCTTCCTGAAGGAAGGCCGCATACATATAACGAAATCCCGCGCCGCCCGTGCCGACTTCTTCCTGCATCCGGACAATGTTGCCCAACTGGCGCGCGGCTTCTTTGAAACCTTGCGTCTTGTCACTTTTGATGATTCGTTTAGCAAGAAACCGGATACCGCGTATACCGAAAATGGGCAGAGGAATTTTAAGCATCATATTGCAGGTATCCTTCATGCCCTTGATGCAGGCCGCGCGCAAATCGGGATCAGGATTAACCGACACGGGATAATACATGAACCCGCGAGGCTCCAGCGGACCGCGCGCGAAACGCGCCCGTTCCAGATCCTCGGTCAGGCAGTCTACCGGATGATCGAGCACCGGATCGCTGACGCGAAAACCGTTTTCCAGTTCATGCAAAACGACAACGTTGTGACCGTTGAACTGAAAACGGAAACGGTTGGGAAAATAGGAAAGCCAGTAGATGTTGGTCGTCAGACCGACAATCTGGCCGGTTCCGAGCACGCGCCTTAAGTCATCCATCCCTTTTTGCGCATTTCGGTACCGTTTGGTGACAAATTCCCCGCCCAGCCTTTTGGCCGCTTTGCGAAATACCGAGCCCGGCTGCGACCGGAAGGTGGAAATCGGCAGGCCGACCCACTTGACAAAGGGCAAATGGCCGAAAAATATGCCGCTGCCGATCCCGAAGATCATCGGTTCTGAAATTTCGACACCCTTGTCTCTGAAAAGAGCGGAGGTCACCCCGCTTTCACAATGCGCGGAGTGATGATGGACAAAAGGCTTGCCGCCGGCGGTGATTTCTTGTGTCATGAATAAATAATTACCTTCCCTGTGAATAATGCGGCACTGTTTGCAGTTCTTCCAGGCTGACCGCCAGCGCCCTTGCGTAACGATCCAACACGGCGGGTTTCAACTTCAAAAAAACGTCCGGACGAAAATGCCGCTTAACCCGGAATTGGGAAATGCCCGCGGTTTTTGCCAGAATTCCCGGAATCATCTGTCTGCGCTCCATATGATAACAAAGCGGGCTTTTCTGACCGGCGAGAACGGCCAGCCTTGTATCTTCGAGTTGGGCCGCCAGTTCGTCAACCGCCAGGCCGTTGACCACATCTTCGGCGCTCCAGCCGATGCTGGGCACAACGACATATCTTCCTTCGTCATTGAGCGCGTAACAGGCACGCCGCTCTCCTTCGTAATAGGTTTGTTCCTGAGGTACTTCCGAAACTTGCATGGCAAAGACTCCCATCTTATTGACTCTCGTTTGTTTAGCTGCTGTTGCTTATACCAAAAACGCCCAGGAACAAAGAAATTTCTGACACCAATAAAACTCATGCAGAATGAATTTTTCGCCCCAGAAACGGCTCAAAATGGTGCCATTCGAAAGGATGTTCGGACGCGAACCGGGCCAAATCATCCGCGTACGCCTGGGCGGATTCCAAAACCGCCTGCCTGCGATCCGCACGCGCGGCGGCGGTCACCTTCCGGCCGGGAGACACCGTCACATGGTATTGCCCCGGCGCTTTCTGATGCACGAAAAACGTGATGAGCGGCGCGCCCGTCATCAGGGCGAACAAATGCGGTGTATCCGGCAGACGCACTTCATGGCCCAGAAAATTCACCGTCACAAAACTCTGCTCGCCCCAGAGGCGGTCGCCCGTCATCGACACAATGCCGCCTTCGCGCAGGAAATGGATTCCTTCGAGCAGAGCGAAAGGCGATTTTTCCTTTTCGTCGGTGGTTACAACCCGGATGCCGGTTTGGGCCAGTTTTTCCTTTTCCAGCCCCTCAACCTGCTCTTTGTGCCTGGCCCCCAGGTAGAGCATGATCGGCAGGCCCTTCTCGTTTAGCTTCTGCGCCGCCAGTTCCCAGTTGCCGATGTGCGACATCACCACAATCGCGCCCGTCTTGGCCTTGACCGCCTCTGCAAGGTGCGTTAAACCTTCTTTCGTAAAGCCTGCCTCCTGCGCCGCCCAGGGGATGAAGCGATGAATGTAAACATCGGTAAAATCATGATACTGCCTCCATACACAGACCAGATGACTAAAAAAACCGCGCCCGGGGAAAAGAGCGCGGTAAAATTTCAGACTTTCCCTGACTCGCAGGGGAAAAAACAGAAAATATCCCGTGGCAATAAACCAGGAAAATGCCCGGAAAAACCAAAGTCCAAGACGGCGGGACAGAAAAAGGGTGATTTTATACGTTATTTTTTTCATTGCAGCTCCAGATCCGCGTACGTCCCCAGCAAGTTCTTCATGAAGGCCTTTTAAAATGCAATTTGGTAATTTTATCAATAGATTTTTTCCCGCGGTCACGCGGCCTGTTGTTTTTCCCACCGACAACGGACATGACGGCTTGAATTATGCAAATCCTTTTGATAAGTGTCGAAATCAACGACACTAGGGCGGACCGGCTCAGCCGATCCACACAGCGCCGCTTATCACCGGAACAAACACATAAATCCGAATCGCGAGGATGATATCATGACGACCCCCTGCCCTCATTCCCTGGCCAAGCGCGCCCGTCAGCATTGGCGGCCGATCAGCCTGACGCTGATTTGGATTTTTACCCTCCTGCTTTTCTTTATGAGCAAACCCGCTTTGAGCGATGATGCGGGGCAAAACGGCAAAAGTGTTGACCTGCCCGCCGCATTGCAGGATCTGCAAGAGAATATCAGCAGGCAGCTTCCCACAGGCAGACCCTTGCGCCTGGCCGTGCTTGTGTTCATTCCCACCCGCAGCGAAAAGAAGGAAAAGTCCGGCGGATTCGGCGAATATCTGTCAGAGAGCATCCTTGGCCTGTTGAGTCATGAAAAAGAAAAGATCAGGCTCTTCGAACGAAAACGCCTTGACCTCATCCTTGCGGAAAATTCACTCACCCTGAGTGGGCTGATCAATCCCGATCAGGCAAAACAAATCGGTGACCTGGTCCCCGTCGATGCCGTTTTATCAGGCACCTTTACGAAACTGGGAAACCGGATCGATATCCACAGCCGCGTGGTTGACGTGGTGACCGGCGAAATTCTCCTGACCCATTTTGCCGGGATCAACCTGACCGATGATCTGAAAAGTTTCTTCGACCAGGATCCGCCACTGCAGGCAGGGCGAAAAACAGAGGATGTCTGCGCCACCCGCGAAAAGAGAATCGGTTTTCTCCTCAACGACCTCTCATCCGCCGATAAAATCCAAAACCTGGTGAAGGAAGCCGTCGCCATTCCTTTTGAGGGGAAATGCGCCGGCATACACTATGCGATTATGCGCAGTTTCGAAAAATACAGCATTGATGATCCGGATTACGAGGCATTTCTGATGAAAAGCATCGCTGCCATCCCCCATCCGTCAGCCGATCGTCGCGCGTGCGACACGCTGACGTTTATGGCCAGAAACCGCATCGACGCCCCGGGCAAATGGGAACTTTGCCTGGCGATTGTAAAAAAATCCTCCGCCCGAAGCATCGGCAGATGCCTGCGCCCGTTTATCCATGGCGCACATCAACCCGGTGACTTGAAAGAAATCTACCGGCGCATTGACGCGTATGATGCGCTGCTGGTCAAAAAGGAAATCGGGCTGCCCGCGCCTTTGTCCATCAACGAGGGGTTCATCGCGCTGCTCGATGCCGCAGACGACAGGAATGCCCGGAATCACGCGGTTTCATGGTATGCCTACAAAATATTCAGGGGCCGTTTGACCCTGGATAAAAACATGATTAAAATCCTGAATGACTATCTCGCGCGGGTATATCTGACTGAAAATAACGAAACAACAAAAAGAGAAGTCCTCTATGAACTGTGCGATTTTTACAACACCCGGCCGATGGATGAGAGCCTCGCCGACGATCTTTACCGCTTCGCGTTTTATTTTAACCCCGCAGGCGAAGTGAAGAAAGATTCGCCCGACTCGGTAAAAGCGCCGTCCGGCCATCTGGTCATCATGCTGGAAAAATGCCGGGACCGGTTTTGCAGGTCGCTAAGTTATACGAAATTTGACAGCCAGAAGCATGACCGGATCAGCTTTTGCGTTTCGCACCGCATCGACTGCCCTCCGGAGGTGCCCACACCTGAGAGCGCCATGGACATGCTGTCCTCCAAAGACTGGTCCGAGCGCGTTTCGGGCATGGCTTGGCTGGCTAAAATGGGGACGCGCGCGAAAATCGCCGAAAGCAGGGTCATCACGGCGCTTAAACGGACAAGCCTGGACCATCAAAAGCAAAACGAAGAAATTCACCGCTTTGGCGTCATCATCCTCGGGAACATTCGATCAACCGACCCAAAGGCTTTAGAGCTGTTGATTGAATGCCTGGGAAGCCTCGAATATAATATCCCTCAACTGGCGCAAGAGGCGCTGGTATCAATCGGCAAACCGGCCGTTCCATATCTGATCAAAGGACTGGAGAGCGAGCAGGGAAGCGTCCAATACAAATCGGCCAAAGCCCTGGGTTTGATCGGGCCGGAGGCCGCGATTGCCGTGCCCGCTTTGAGGTCGCTCATGCAATCCCGAAGCAAGGCCTTGCAGACGATCGCCCGGGAAGCTCTTGAAGCCATCGGCTATTGAAAGGCGCCTGATTATCCGGGCATCACCACAGAGCAACGATGACCGCGATCACAACGATGGCCTGCGCCGCGTAAACGCCGAATGTGTGCTGCAGGTAGAATTCAT
Organism: Smithellaceae bacterium; assembly: GCA_046484315.1. Taxonomy (GTDB): domain Bacteria; phylum Desulfobacterota; class Syntrophia; order Syntrophales; family Smithellaceae; genus UBA8904. Next base: position 12,595 of record JAWOJC010000295.1, read on the forward strand.
TTGCTTTTTGAATACTTTTAAGCCCGCCGAGCAGGTTTCGAAAAGCAACCAGTTTGGGGTACTTGTAATTATCCGAGGTAAAATTATGCTGAAACGCGCACATGGGATTGATGGCATAAATATCTTCCGTCATCGGCCGGAAAAGGGTGTCGTTCACAATGCCCTGCCAGGGTTCATAGGCCAGTGTTTCCGCATACGGCCGGTTCAAAGCGTAGGCATGGGTCAGGCTCTGATAACGGACTTTCTGCACGCACGGATCGGTTGTTTTACGGCTGGAACGGATTAAGGCCCCGAAAAGAAAAACTTTCCATTCCGGATTTTCCGTCAAAAACTGCGTGCAGCGCCGCAGCCGTTTCGGATCAAAGCGATCAAACACCACATCGTCTTCAAAGATCGCAATGTGTTTCGCGCCGGCCTCCAACCCCCTGCGCAGGCACAACATATGCGATTCATAGACCTGCTGCTCAAGGTCGTAAGGAAGGCGTTCGACAATCACAAACTCAACTTTGTCCGCCAGTCCGACTTTTGAAAATTCCTGAAGCGCCGAACGACGGCGATCCTCGCGCTCCCTGAGGGAAATGCAGTATAAACGATCAAAATAATCCCAGCCTTCTGCTTCTTTCTGCACACGATCCTCACGATTTTTTATTGTCGCACTCTATAGTATGGCCCATCAGGCCTGTCAAGAATCAACTCCCTTCGCATAAAAGCGGTTGCATAAGAAGGACGGCTCAGGTATTTGCAACTTATGATTAGACAAAGTATTGCTGAGAGCCTTTCCCGGAAAGCTTATTTCATTCAATTAATGGAAAACCCTGTCGACTTGAATGAATTCAGTAAGCGCCCGACACCGCGTCTTCTTGCGGGATTATTCTTTATGTTGTTCAGTTATGTCATCGGCTGGCCGGCCATCGCTGCTTTGAGCGCCATGGCCGTATGGTACAGAGAACCGTTGATCGCTGTGATCGGCGGCCCGCTCACCTACGCTGTTTCCTGCCTTGTTTTCATTTTCGGGGCCTGGCTTGCGCGCGCGCCTCACTACATGGGAACCCTCACCAAATACGCGATCCAATCGTTTATCAAAAAATACGCCTCCGGCCACCAAGTCCCGAAAGATTAAAAAAAACAAGACGGCGGGCATGGCCGCTGTTTACTTCTCGAGAACCACCCGCATCCGGCAGCGCCGGCAGTCAAATTCGAGGCGATAGACATGATGCGCGTCGGTAAGTCTCAAAGGCTCACAAGAAGCGATCTTCGCGGGCTGCGCTTTCGGGCACAAATCCAGTTGATAGCGGATGCAGTAACGGGTGGTCATGACTGTTTTCCCGGTGATATCGCAGAGCGCTTCAAAGGCGGGTTCCGTCACGGTCGCACCGTGGCGCTCATAGAATTTCCGGGCAAGGGCGTTGAACACGTTCGCGCGGAAGTCGAGCGTTTTTTTCGGATACGGGGCGTCATTGGGTACAAACGGAACGTCCTTTCGGGGACAGGCCAAAAGCCGGATACGCGTCAGTTTTTCCAAAACGTCCCGCCGGATACCGTTTAAAATACTGGCGGGCAGAAACCCCGGCTCTTCGGGCAGAATCGTCAGCCGCACTGTGCGGTAAGGGGTGTTGCCGGTACGGGTCAGTTGTTTTTCAATCTGCTCTCTGGCCAGGACCGGGTTATGGGAAGGCTCGAACAAAACCGCCTTACTCGTTTCAGCCGCATGCCCGTCTTCGTCTCGAGCTGAAAGCCGAATGCACGTATCATCCTGCGTGAAATCCATCTCTACGGCGATGCGCCGAAGGCCGGAGGATTGCTGTAAGATTTTCGTAAAAGCCGTATCATGGTTGCGATACACAGACGTGCCGGTCATAAGCCCCTTCATGCTGCCGGGGTAAATTTTTTCCCGATCCACACGGTTCACCCGGCATCCGGCCAGCTCGTTTTGCGAGGTGAAAAAACACAGCCCGTCGCCGTTTTGCAGATCATGACTTTCCAGCTGAATAAAATCCCTGCCCATGGCAGTAATTTTCCCCAGGAACTGGCCGATGGCTTTTTGCGTGTCGATGGACGCAACCTTCTGCGGTCCGCCGGAAAGGAAGTACTGCGTGTAGCCGCGGTTAAAGGTCCGCTCCGGGTCCGGCAAAAAAGTGAATTCACCGGCACCGGAACTGGCTCGCCTATAATCGGCATGCGTGCCGATGAACCGGTCGATGGCCTGCCGATAAGCGGCCGTCACATTTTTTACATAGTCAGAACCTTTGTATCGTCCTTCGATCTTAAAGGAGGTCACGCCGGCTGAAACCAGATCCGGTATGCGGCTCATCAGATTGAGATCTTTGAGGGAGAGAAGATACTTGTTTTGTTCAATGATTTTCCCATCACCGTCGGTCAGGGCATAGTGAGACCGGCAGGGCTGGGCGCAAACACCGCGATTGCCGCTGCGGCCCGCCACGGCCTGACTCATGTAACACTGTCCGCTGTAGGAAACGCACAGCGCCCCGTGCACAAAAGTTTCCAACTCGATGGCACAATGCCTGCGGATATCGGCAATCTCGGACAGCGCAAGCTCCCTGGCCAGAATCACCCGCTTAAAACCCACGGCCTCCAGAAAGCGGACTCTCTGCGGTGTGTGGTTGTGCATCTGTGTGCTGGCGATCAGCGGAATCGGCGGCAGATCCAGCTCCAGCAAACCCGCGTCCTGGATGATCAGGCCGTCGGCGCCCATTTGATAAATCTCCCGGATGATCGCCAGTGATTCGGATAGTTCCTGATCCGTCAGGATGGTATTGAGCGCCACATAGACTTTGGCATGATAGACGTGCGCGTGCTGAATCAGGCGGGCAATGTCGGCCGCGCTCACCCCCGCCTGTGCCCGGGCCGAAAATTTCGGCGCACCGATATAGACGGCATCCGCGCCGTGATCGATGGCGGCGATCCCGATATCGGCTGTGCCTGCCGGCGCGAGCAGTTCCAGGGGTGTGGCCATTTAGCGGTCTCCGGTTGTAGCGTCGGGCGTTCCAGGGTTTTTTTGAAGAAATGCCGCCATGATGGCTTCGGCCTCGTCTGGCGTGGCATAAGCGGTGGTTTGTATGCCGGAACATCCGGCAATCATGGCCGACACGGGACGGCCAGACACAGGCCGATGCAGGCACAAGACCGGCTTTTTCAGAGCCGTGGCCCATCCCAGTTCATAACCCACGCCAAGCGATGGCACCGTGACTTCGGCAACCACGCAATCGCAGGCGTTAAGCCAGGCCATATCCCGGTTGTGAATAAACCGATCCCCCGGACCGTCGTCGCCTTTGACGGAAAGCGCGGGGTTACCGACATGCTCGGTCAACACCTCCCCGAACTTGCGCAGCTTCGTGATCAGGGTTTCGTAGATCGCGGCGTCGTCACGTCCCGCCCGGATCGATCCGGCAAAATATATTTTCATGTCGTCCTCATCCGCGCATCGAACCACGGCCATCCCTTTAATTCATTCGCATCCCGCCACAGACGTTGATCGCCTGACAGGTGATATTCCTCGCCAGGTCGGAGCACAAAAACAGCGCCATATGGCCGATATCCTCTCCGCTTTGAAATCTTCTCAGCGGAATGGTTTTTCTTAAATTCTCCTGCATCACGTCCTCCGGTTTTCCGGAATACTTCGACATTTGCGAAACCAGGCCGCCGCCTTGTTTTGCGCCCAGATTGGTGATGATCAGCCCGGGACAGATGCCGTTGACGTTGATGTTATGTCTCGCGACCGCCATGCCGATGCTCTGCGTCAAACCGAGCAGACCGAATTTAGACGATGAATAATGCGAAAAAAAGTCGCTGCCGATCCTTGAAGACGCAGAGAGGATATTGACGATTTTTCCTTCCCTGCGGGGAATCATCTGCTCGAGGACGGCCTTGCAGCAGCTGTCGACGCCGATCAGATTGACTTCCAGAATTTTGCGAAACTCGTCATCGCTGGATTCCATATACGGCTTGTTGATGGAAATGCCGGCGCAGTTGATGAGATGATCAATTTGACCGCTCTTGCTCACCATGCGATCGACCAGCGCGCAGATGTCGCCTTTTTTCGTCACATCGAGACCTGCCGCCTCGGCCGACAGACCCTCCTGGTTTAACTGATCGGCTTTGGCCTTTGCGGCATCATAATCCATATCCGCCACATAAACCATCGCGCCGGCTTTCGCGAACACATCCGCAATCCCGCCGCCGATTCCGCCACCTGCGCCTGTAACCAACGTAACCCTGCCTGTCATATCCATTGCGATCATTTCATGCCCCTTACCCGCTGTTTTTTATATGGCAACTTGTCATCTACCATCAGATGATGCCTTTTAATCGTGAACCGATCTGACTTGTCAAGATCAAAAAATGAAGACCTGCCCGGGCGGCATTCGCTCGGGAGCCGCAACCGGTTTTGCCGCAGGTGACGAGGCCACAGGTAAAACAGATAAACGCCTATCAAAATTTGACTTTCGCCGACATTCCTACTACAATCGCGGCCTGTTCATGCATGTCAAAAGAAAGACAGGTGATCGCCTATGAACAAAAAAACAGTCCCCTTTCAAGCATTCATCTTATTGCTCTTCATAACAGGCCCAACGGCGCTTCTGCACATATCCTGTTCGCAATCCATCACCTATGTGGTCGACGGCACGGTCACGCACGTGAGCGACGGAGACACCATCCATCTGATCACCCCTGCGGAAACAAAACTGACGATCCGGCTTTACGGCATCGATGCACCGGAAATAGACAGAAGCGATGCGCAGGGGGGCAAGACAGGACAACCCTATGGGGACGCATCGCAAAAGGCGCTGGCAGACAAAATCAGGGGACAACAGATACAGTTGGGTGTTATCGAAATGGACAAACATCATCGGCTGGTGGGAATCATTTGGATGGGGAACCGTAATATCAATCTTGAAATGCTGCAAGAGGGGCATGCCGAAGCGTTTGTTGAATATTTAAAACCGCCTTATCGTTTAAAATTTCTGCAGGCAGAGAGGGAAGCGAAATCAGCCAAACGGGGCATTTGGTCGTTGCCGGACTACGAGCGGCCGATAGATTTCCGTAAAAGATTAAACATCAAAGACAAAGAGGGATAGCGGAAAGTCGGCTCCGACAGGTTTCACAAAACGCTCATTTTAAGGCTGCCTGTCAAAAGGTACATTCACCCGCAATGAATGACTTTCCTTTTAATTCACAATCCGTGCAAGCATAAAACCAAAAAGGCAGAGTCGATCGACCCTGCCTTTTTGGAGCAAATCGTTTCAGTACTGAGCTATTTTTTAAAGCGTCTTCTCACGCCTGCCAATCCAAGCAGACCAAGGCCCAAAAGCATCATGGTAGCGGGTTCGGGAACGGCATTTTGGGTGATAGAAAAGTTTGAAAATTTGTAAGTAGTCCATAAAGTTCCACCGGAAACACTATAATAAAAGGAATAGGGTGTAACTGCCGTTTCATTGAAAGTAAGCCAGAAATCTACAGTGCCGTGGGTAATGCCGTTTATACCAGATAAAATTCCGCCGATAATGTTATTACCGCCGCCCGATGTGCCGGCATTCACTTCGCCCACTGTGTACTGGTAATTGTCGATCATCATATCAATGGATATGACAGGAAGCCCGACACTCCAATTTCCCAGGGCATCGTAAACTATGGTGCCGCTGACCGGATCAGTTGGTGCTCCCGCCTCAAAATCGTATGCCGTGAAATTGACGGTTGTGGGTGTCGCATAGGCAACGGAGACCATGGCAAAAGACAACACGATGAACAACACAACTTTCATTAATCTGACTTTCTTGCTCATTTTTTCCTCCACTATAATTTATGCTTTTGTATTCGTTGATAATCAACCCCTTGCATAAATAGTGCCGACACGTTCATCACGAACAATCCCATTGATATTTATTTTTAATATCAATGGGTTAATAATTTTCTTCTTTATTGAAGAGTTCATGAAGCGATGACGTCCAAATACCTTTTGTAAAGTATTCCGACACCGGAAAACAAGAATGGGGTCAGTTCCTGAAATACCGGATGCCTCTCAGCGCCGTTATCTCCTTGTCTATTATTGTGTAATGAAACCCGAATCCCCGGCAATCGCCTTTGGAGGCCCGTGCCTATCCGCTACTCCTTTACAAACAGCGCCAGGGAATCGAGCAGGGGTCTGTCTTCGGTTTCCATGATGTGAATAATGTGCTGGTTCATCCTGCGCTTCAGCTCGCCAAATATTTTTCGTCCCTTGTCAAATGTGCCGGCGAAACGCAGCGCTTCATCAATGAGCTCCTGACTGTCTTTGCATGCCTTTTCAATCACGCCGTGCTTTGCGAGCTCGTTGGCGTTAACCTGTCTGCCGGTTAGCGCCATATTATGAAACAGCGCGTGCGGAATGACTCTTGGGATCCACAGCAGCATGGACGGAAGAAACGGGATGTTGATATCCACCTCCGGAAAGCCGAAGTAGCCTCTGTCTGAACGCATAAAACGAAAATCACAGGCACAGCAAATAATGGACCCGTTGCCAAAGGCATGACCATTAATGGCCGCAATCACCGGCAGAGGCATCAGGAGAATTTTCTTAAAGACCTCCTGCATATCAAAGAGAAACTTTTTCGCAGATGCGGTATCGTTTTCACGGAGTCTTTCCATAAGCCAGTCCACATGAACACCCATTGAGAAAAATTTGGCATCACTGGAGGTAAGAACCAGCGCTTTCAAGGATTCATCTGCAAGAACCTCATCAAATATCCTCAACATTTCCGAAGCAAAGTGAAGGTCCATTTTGTTTTGATTATTGGTCATGGTCACCAGTGCTGTACGCTCGACTTTTTTCCATTCAATGAGTGCCATTCGTTTCTCCAGTAGTTTATTATTGGTCCGCAAACCTGTGCGGCTATAAGATAGAATTTATTTTTTGTCAAAGGTATTGGTTTCTGGGCTGCCTGCATTTTTTTGTCTGCCCTCCATCTAAGGGCGTAATGTCAGAAGATCGCCATAGTGCGCGTTGATCCCCTCATCCCGGAAGGGGAATGGAATGTAGCCGCCTTTTCGCCACAGCGTGATGCCGTCGTCGTAGTGGGGGCTGGATGGATGATCCGACTGGCCGGCGCTGTTGACGGCTATCATCGGCTCCGGCCGGCTGAAATCAACAATCAGGCGCACGCTGGGAATAATCCATGTTTTGAAATCCTTCCCGATCATATAGTTGGAAACGTTGAGTGTGGTGTGGTCGCCGGGCGCGGGATAAGGCCCGCGGTTGAAGTAGGGCGAAAGGAGTTGCAACGCCATTCGTTCAAGCCGGTCCATCTGCGGCAAGAGCGCGTAGGTGTCGGTTTTCCAGTGGTAGGTATGCAGCGCGCCCCAGCGCCACTTTCGGGCATCGCTGCCCAGCTTTTTTTCCAGAAAGGCGACGGCACCCTCCAGGGAGCGGGCCAGGATCTGCGCTTTGGTTTCTTTCTCCAGCGTTCGGATGTCATCCCAGAAGGGGCTCTCATTTCCCCGCATCAGAAGATGGTCGCAGGTGGCATTGTAGCTTTCGTTGTTCAGAACCAAAAAGGCCTGCCAGGTTGCGGCATCGGCCGGTCCCAGTTCATCGAGAAAGATATGCTTTGTGACCTGATCCAGAAATGCCGAAACCAGGGCGGCGCCCTGCGATTCAAGGGTCATGTTTCCGTCGAAGTCCTTCAAAAGATCCAGGGCGGTTTTTGCTCTTTGGCGTTGCCGGGCATCCGGCCAGCCGGCTATCTCTTTGGTGATGGCATCGGCCAGGATGATGTCTTTGAGCTTCGGGACAAAAAGAGACAAGGTGTCCATCTGCATTTGGATGGAGGTTTGAAATGTGTGATTCTCTTTTGCCAGAATCATCTGTTCGATGCGTTCTGCCCGCTCCGGCCAGTACCAGGAAGAAGACAGCACGCGGGGATCCTCTTTGGCGAGCGTGCGATGGTTGGCCGTGCCGATGAATCCGGCCTCGGGATTTTTTACAAAGGGCAATTGGTTTTCGTCCAGAAAGCCCGTCCAGTCATACGCCCCGCTCCAGCCCGGCGACGGCATCAGGCCGCGTCCTGCGGCTCTGACCGGGTAGTTGCCGGTCACCTGCCAGGCGATGTTATCCCGATCGGCGAAAACCATATTCAGCGGGATGGAACGAATCTGTTTGATATACGTGGATGCCTCTTCCACAGATTTGGCCATGCCGAGCGCAAAGAAGGCATCGACGCTTTTGTCTTCCTTTGCAATGTTCGCCTGACTGATCGCTATGCCGTAAGGGAGATTCAGCTTTTTGGCCTGAATGACGTGGAGCGGCTTTTTGGCCAGAATGTCATTTAATAGCGGGCCGTGAATGGTCTCCTGAAAAGTCACACTGACCGGGTCCCGGTCCTTTACCCGGAAGGTCTCTGGTCGTTCTTCTACAGGCAGCCACTGCTCTTTGTAGAGGTAATGCGGCCGGCCATCGACGGACTTGATCTGTTCCAGAAAGATGTCCTGATTGTCAGCCATCACCATGGTCATGCCCCAGGCCACCTGCCCGTTATAACCCGCAACCATGGCGGGCAGACCCGCCAGATTAACCCCGGCCACGTCAAAATCCGGACAGCGGATATGCATCAGGTTATAAATGGCCGGCATGCTCAAAACGAGATGCTGGTCATTGGCCAGAATGCTGGCGCGGCCTTCGGTTCTTTCCTTGCTAATGGCCCAGTTGTTGGATGCGGCCTGACCGCTCAGGCCGACGGCATGAAGCAGAGGATACAGGCCCGCAATACCGGCTAAATCCTCCGGGGTGCCGGACAAATCAAGTCCTTCGAGTTTGGCG
>JAWOJC010000003.1:0-10474 GCA_046484315.1 Smithellaceae bacterium
ATTCCATTGATGTCGTGCGGGGCGCGTCTGCCGGTGTACGTCGTTTTTGTCGGCGCATTTTTCGCCTCACAGGCTGGGACCATTTTGTGGTCTTTGTATGTGTTCGGTATTGCGATGGCCGTGATAATGGGTATCATTTTCAAAAAGACGCTTTTTCGCGGTGACGCGCCGGTCTTTATCATGGAGCTGCCCCCCTATCGCATGCCCACGATCAAGAACCTGATGATTCACACATGGGAAAAGGGCAAGCACTTTCTGATCAAGGCGGGAACCTACATTCTTGCGGTGGCGATTCTCGTGTGGTTTTTGCTCAACCTGCCGTGGGGCGTGGAAAACAAACAGGATTCCTATCTGGGGAAAGTCGGACAGATCACCGCGCCGATATTCGCGCCCTTGGGATTCGGCACGTGGGAGGCTTCCGCGTCGCTCATCACGGGCATTATCGCCAAGGAAATCGTCGTTTCAACCATGGCCGTGGTTTACGCGCCGAACGCGGGAGAAGCCCAAGAAGAGAAAGCAACGCCCACCTTCGGTGAAGATATCCGGGAAATCGGCGTGTCGTTTGTGGGCGCATTGGGTGATGCCGGAACAAACGTCTTTTCAACCTTCGGCATTGCGACGATCAGCGCGGAAGAAGAGGAAGGCGCCGAAGACTTAAAGTCGATCATCGCGCAGGCGTTCACGCCGCTTTCGGCCTACGCCTTCATGGTCTTTGTGCTTCTGTACATGCCCTGCGTGATTGTCCTCATCGCGATGCGCCATGAATTCGGCACCTGGAAATGGGCGGGCATTGCCCTTCTGTATCAGACGGTGCTGGCCTGGACGGTGGCGTTGGTCATCTACCAGGGCGGACGGTTGGTGGGATTATAGGTTCAAGGACAAAGGACAAAGGCGAAAGGTTCAAGGTTCAAGGCTAAAGGCTAAAGGCTAAAGGCTAAAGGCTAAAGGACAAAGGGGCGTGCGATGGGTGTCGTAGATGTATTGTTAATTATCGTTATTGTGGGAGCGGCGGGATGGTTGTTCTATCGCAGCGCCGTGAAGAATAAGGGGGGCTGCGCCGGATGCGGGGGCTGCTCGCGCGGAACAGATAACCCTAAGGGGAAAAACCGGCTGGTCCGTCTTTCGTAAAGGAATAATGCCTTCTTCACGAGGGTGGGCATCCGTTTTCATCATGCCGGATTACCGTCTTCGTGAGGAATGACGCATAACAAAATACATTAAATAGCCAATAGAAAAGGAGAGAAAAAAATGAAGCAGGTTGTATTATCGGTAATGGGTTTTTTTGTGATGACCAGTGTCGCGTTGGCGGGCCATCCGCTGGTGACGGACGACGCGGGTACCACCGGAAGGGGCAAAGGTCAGGTGGAAGTCGGCATTTCGTTTTTCAATGATAAGGACAAAGCCGATGAAGCAACCACCTTCAAAGCCGAAGGTGGAGAAGCAGCCGTGGGCGTCACGGTGGGACTCCTCGATACTCTGGACGTCGTATTAGGCGTTCCCTACACATGGTACACGTTGGAGGAGAACGATACTCGCATTGAACGCGCCTCCGGGATCTCGGACATCACCTTTGACGCCAAGTGGAGGTTCTTTGAGAAAAGCGGATGGTCTCTGGCTGTAAAACCCGGCATCAGCCTGCCTACCGGCGATGAAGACAAAGGCCTTGGCGCGGGACGTGCCTCTTACCGCATGTTTTTCATCGGCACCAGGGAATATGAAGCGGTCGCAGTTCACGCCAACCTGGGCTACATCCGAAACGAAAATAACGCCGATGAACGCAAGGACATCTGGCATACATCCGTGGCGGCAGAAGCAGAAGTGCTCCCGGGCCTGAAACTTCTGGCCAATGTCGGCATGGAACGCAATGCCGATCCATCGTCAGACAACCACCCGGCGTTCGCCCTGGGTGGCGTCTCCTACGACGTCTCGGAAAAGATCAGCATCGACGCGGGCGTTAAGTACGGTCTCACCTCAACCGAAACGGACTGGACCTATCTGACCGGCATCACCATTTCTTTCTAAAGAAAAGCTGTCCGGATGATACTGAAAAATTACCCGGACAGCTTTTTCCAAACAATCACCAACTATGAAAACGTCCGACGATCCGAGAACCGCCCGGACCAGCAAAAATATAATTGACAGGATTCTAAAATCGTCTATACTCAGCCCAGTTAACGTTAAGTGGTTTTCAAGAGACTGTTTGTTTGGCGGCAAACAGGATGCCGCAGTGCTTCACCATGGAAAGACTTGCGATTGAAACAAAAACGTATGGCGGGGTAATGAATATGACCGGTTTTGTGAAGAAAACAATGGGTGAAGTTCTTTCAGAGACGGCCGGGCGTTTTCCCGAATATCCTGCTTTGGTTTCGGGCCAGTTCGATATTCGGTTAAGCTATCGCGAACTTCACAACCAGTGCCGTAAAACAGCCAAAGGCCTGATGGCCATAGGCGTCAGCCGAGGCGATTCCGTCTGCGTCTGGACAACCAATGTGCCTGAGTGGGTTTATCTGCAATTTGCCCTGGGCATGGTCGGCGGAATCCTGGTCACCGTTAACACCAATTACCAATCGCACGAACTGGAGTATATTCTAAAGCAATCCGACACCTCTACACTTCTCCTGATCGATACCTACCGCGACACAAGCTTCTATGACACGGCGCGCAATATTCTGCCCGAACTCGATGACTGCAAACCGGGAGAACTGGCCTCGACCAAACTGCCGATTTTAAAGAACGTCGTTTACATGGGCCGGCGCGAAAACACACCCGGCATGTTTTCTTTTTCCGATCTGATCACAAAAGGTCAGTCCGTCTCCGATGCCGCCCTCGACGATAGAATCGCGTCGCTTGCCCCGGACGATGTCATCAATATGCAGTATACCTCCGGCACGACCGGCTTCCCCAAAGGTGTGATGCTGACGCACGCCAACATCATCAACAACGCCCGCATGGTGGGCAACGTCATGGGCATGACCGAAAAAGACAGTCTGCTGATCCAGGTGCCGCTCTTCCATTGCTTCGGCTGCGTGATGAGTACACTTAACTGCGTCTACCACGGCTCGGCCATGGTCATTGTCGAGTATTTCGATCCCGCCCTGGCCCTTGAGTATATCGCCGCCGAAAAATGCACGGCGATCAATGGCGTCCCGACCATGTTTATCGCCATACTCAATCATCCGGATTTCGACCGCTTCGATCTGACGTCTCTGCGCACGGGCATTATGGCAGGCGCCCCGTGTCCGGAAGAAACCATGAACCAGGTGCGCACGAAAATGCATTGCCCGGAAGTGGTCATCGCGTTCGGCCAGACGGAATCTTCACCGGTCATGACGATGACGCGCCGCGACGATCCGGTGAAACTCCGCGTCTCGACCGTGGGCCGCCTGCTGCCGGACATTGAAGGCAAAATCGTCGATCCCGAAACGGGCGCCGATTTGCCCCCGGAACACCAGGGCGAAATCGTCACACGCAGCGCCTGTGTCATGAAAGGCTATTACAAAATGCCGGAAGCAACGGATCATGCCATCGACCCGGACGGCTGGCTGCACACAGGTGATCTGGGTGAAATGGATGAAAACGGCTATTTTAAAGTGACAGGCCGGATCAAGGACATGATCATCCGCGGCGGCGAAAATATTTATCCGCGCGAAATTGAAGAATTCCTCTACACGAATCCGAAAGTCGAAAACGCCCAGGTGATCGGCATTGCCGACACGAAATACGGCGAACAGGTATTGGCGGCCATCCAGCTGAAAAACGGACACAAAGCAACGCCTGAAGAATTTATTGCATTCTGCAAAGGTAAAATCGCGCGCCACAAGATCCCCAAATACTGGGAGTTCGTAGACAGCTATCCCATGACCGCCAGCGGGAAAATTCAGAAGTTTAAGATGAAGGAGATGTTTGAAGAAAGGATGAGAAAGGCTAAAGGCTGAAGGCTGAAGGCTGAAGGATAAAGGCGATCGGATTATCGCAATAGCTCATTGTCGCCAATTGGCAGTTGAAAATCAGGATGTGATAACCGTGAATAGGCAGCAGGAAACCGGAAAGAAAGGAAGTCAGATATGACCAACATCATCAATCGTGATACCATCGGAGACATGGCCAGACGGGCCGCAACGAAATACGGCGAAAAGACCGCCATCATCTTTCGCGATTTAAAGCTGTCGTTTTACGACCTCGAGCGGGAGTCCAGGCGTTTTGCCAACCTCATGACCCGCTATGGCGTTAAAAAAGGAGACCGGGTGGCGATTTACGCCTACAACTCCCACTACTACCCCATCAGCATGATCGGCCTGGCCAAGATCGGCGCCATTCAGGTCCCGATCAACTACATGCTCAACGCCGAAGAAATCGCTTACATCATCAATCATTCCGGCTCAAAGATGTTTATCGTGGAGGATAGCCTCTACCCCATTATCGCCAAAGACCGTGATCAATTCACAGGCGTTGAGAAATGGGGATTCATCCCCCTGGGAGGCGCTGATGTTCCTCACGGCTTTTTTAACCTGACTGCGGAAATGGACACGATGCCCTACGACGAGCCCCAGGTGGAGGTCGGCGCGGAAGATATCGTGCAGATTCCCTATACCAGCGGCACGGAATCCAAACCCAAAGGCGCGATGCTTTCTCACCGGGCGCTCATGTCGCAGTATCACAGCTGCATCTTCGACGGCCAGTACGAAACCGATGATGTCAGTCTGCATGCCCTGCCCCTGTTCCACTGCGCCCAGCTCCACTGCTTTCTGATGCCGTATCTGTATGTCGGGGCCACCAATGTCATCTTACACAAAGCCGATCCGCTGGACATGATCCGGCTCATAGAAAAGTACCAGATCACACACATGTTCGCGCCGCCCACGGTCTGGATTGGCATTTTGAACCATCCGGATTTCAGAAACTACAATCACGCCACGTTGAAAAAGGCCGCCTATGGCGCCAGCATCATGCCGGTGGAGATCATCAAGCAGCTGGCTGTCACCTTCCGCGGTCTCAAGCTATGGAACTATTACGGGCAGACGGAAATGGGGCCTGTAGCCACGATTTTGAAACCGGAAGATCAGCTCTTAAAACCCGGATCCGCGGGCAAACCGGTTTTGAATGTGGAAACCCGCCTGATGGATGATGATGGTAAATTCGTCCCTGTGGGAACGGTCGGTGAAATCGTGCACCGGTCCGGCCATGTGATGACAGGCTATCTCAATGATCCACAAAAAACCGAAGAGGCTTTCGAGTTCGGCTGGTTCCACAGCGGAGACCTGGGACGGTTCGATAAAGACGGTTACCTCTACGTCGTGGACCGCAAAAAAGATATGATCAAAACCGGCGGCGAAAATGTGGCGTCTCGCGAAGTCGAGGAAGTCCTCTATCAGTATCCGGGCATTGAGGAAGTGGCCGTCATCGGTCTTTCCGATCCCAAATGGATTGAAATCGTAGCGGCGGTGGTGGTGCCGAAAAAAGGCGCGGCACTTGCCGAAAAAGAAATCATCGCCTACTGCAAGGAAAAGCTGGCGGGATTTAAATGCCCCAAGAAAATTATCATCGCGCAGATGCTGCCGAAGAATCCGTCCGGCAAAATTCTCAAAAGAGAACTCAAGGAAACATACGGCACGGCATCCTGATCAGGAGATTCACATGGAAGAGACAAACGAGACGTTCACCTCGATTGGCGAACTGGCAAAAATACTGGACATGAGCCAGCGAACCATCCGCTATTACGAAGAGATCGGCCTGCTCAATTCCATCAAACGCGTCGAAGGCGGGCGAAGAATATACACAGGCGCGGATCTCAGGCGCTTGAAACTGATCAAGCGCCTGAAGATCATGGGCATGACGCTCACCGAGATGCAGGAACTCGAAGCGATGTGGACTTTTGAGAAATCCGGCGAGAAAGTCCTCAAGCGTCTTTTGGAACTGCTGGGCAGCCATCTAAAGAGGCTCGATGACCGGATCGCGGATCTCGATATCCTTCGCCACGAAATTCTCGAGTATCAAGAAAGAATACAGGCCAAAATCGGCAGGTAAAAGGACAACACCGGCACCCGGCCCCTGAGTGGGTCGTCCGTGCCCGACACGTGCATTCAGCCACATCCTTGTGACGGGAGACGATCTCTTCCATTGAGCCTGTGGAAAGACGATGCCCCGCCATGTTGATGAAATCGTCGATACGGCCCATGATAAACAGATAGCCGGTCGTATCAAAGCGCCGGTCGCCGGCTAAGCGGTCATCTTCACAAAGCGGGCAAAGCGTCACAGATTTCTGAAATCCCAAAACACTTGCTTCAGAAGCAAATTATTGATTAATAAGTCCCGGAACCAAAAACACGATACGGTTGTTTATTTTCCATACACGTCATGATAGAGAAACACCTTATCCCAATGCATCAACCTGCCTGCAGTCAGGAATAAATAGAGGAGGCGTCACCATGAACATTGCACAATTGGCTTTAAAGAATTTAGAAGTCGGTGAACACGTCAGCTACATTTTCGAGGGTCAGGAAATCACCAATTTTCAGATGGACCGGGCGGCAAGACGATTCGGAAACGCGCTTTTGAAACTGGGCGTGGGCAGGGGCGACCGGGTCATCATGCAGATGCAGAACTGCCCGGAAGTCTTTCAGGCCTTTCAGGCCATCTGGCGGATCGGAGCCGTTGCCCTGCCGATTAACTATATGGTCGGCCAGGAAGAAATCAACTTCATTTATAAAGACAGCGGCGTTCATACCGTAATCACCACCCCGGAGTACCTCGACAAAGTCAAAACGGCCCAGTCTCAGTCCGGCGCCGTCAAAAATATTATCGTTGTGGGCGAAAAGGATATCGAAGGAACCCATAATTTCAAAAGGCTGGTAGACGCGAGTGCCGACCAGCTTGCGGTCGTGGAAACCGACGACGACGACGTGGCCACGATGATTTACACCTCCGGCACCACCGGCACCCCCAAAGGCGTCATGCTGACCCACGCGGGGCTGGCGTACTCCGCCCGAATGCAGCAGGAAGCCACCGACCTTCCGCAGGACCTGATCTCGATGGCCATGTTGCCTTTGTGCCACTCCTTCGGCGTTTCCATGATGAACGGCTCATTTTTGCGCCTGAAGGGCAAAGTCATCATCATGCGGCAGTTTAATTTAGAGCAGGCCTTTTCCAATATCGACAAATACAAAGTCCAGTCCGTACCGATCGTCCCCACCATGATCGTCTACATGCTTTTGTTCCCGGACTGGGCCAAATATGACGTCAGCTCCGTCAAATACTGGGTTTGCGGATCCGCCCCCCTGTCGCTGGACACCTGGAAGCAATTCAAGGAAAGATTC
This sequence comes from Smithellaceae bacterium, assembly GCA_046484315.1. GTDB lineage: Bacteria > Desulfobacterota > Syntrophia > Syntrophales > Smithellaceae > UBA8904. The sequence goes on from JAWOJC010000003.1 coordinate 7,314, forward strand.
GGGGCGGAAATCGGCGAAGGATGGGGTCTGACCGAAGCCGGCGCGAATAACGCGACCAATATCGGTTTGCCCGTCATCAAACCCGGCTCCATCGGCAAACCCATGAAGGGCATGGAGATGAAAATCTTCGACAATGACGATCGGGAAGTGCCACAGGGTCAGGAAGGCGAAATCGTCATCAAAGGCCCGATGGTGATGAAAGGCTACTGGAACATGCCGGAAGCCACGGCGGACGTCATAAAAAACGGCTGGCTGCACACAGGCGACATCGGCTACATCGACCCGGACGGCTATTTTTATATTACAGACCGCAAGAAAGATATCATCATCAAGGGGGGCGAAAACATTTCGCCGCGCGTCATTGAAGAAGTGCTCTATGCCCACCCGGCCGTGTCCGAAGCGTCGGTCATCGGCATCAAAGACAAGATCTACGGAGAAGACATCAAGGCGTTTGTCACCCTGAAACCCGACCAGCCTGCAACGCCCGAAGAGATCCTGACCTACTGTGCAGGGAAACTCAAAAAGTTTTTTGTTCCTAAAGAAGTGGTCATCCTGCAGGCCATGCCCAAAACACTGGTGGGGAAAATACTTAAGAAAGAACTGCGAAAATTGTGATGAGCATATTTTATTCAAGGAGTTTACCGTGACCACGCACCGCCAGATGAAGCAATGGAAAGAAGCGGCCGCCCGTGAGCTGAAGGGGCGCCCGTTAGAGTCACTCAACCGGGAGACCCCGGAAGGCATTTGTGTCAAACCGATTTATACCGCGGAAGACCTTGCAGGCCTCGATACCGTCAACACCCTGTCGGGGCTGGCCCCCTACCTGCGCGGACCCACGGCCACCATGTACGTAAACCAGCCGTGGACCGTGCGCCAGTACGCGGGATTTGCCACAGCCAGGGAATCCAACGAGTTTTACCGCAAGAATCTGGCCGCGGGGCAAACCGGCCTGTCCGTGGCCTTTGATCTGGCCACCCACAGAGGGTATGATTCCGATCATCCCCGCGTGGCGGGCGATGTCGGAAAAGCCGGCGTGGCCATTGATTCCGTCGAGGACATGAAAATCCTCTTTGACGGCATTCCGCTGGACAAGGTCTCCGTGTCCATGACCATGAACGGCGCGGTCCTGCCGGTGCTGGCAGGCTATATCGTGGCCGCGGAAGAACAGGGCGTGGCGCAAAACAAACTGGCCGGCACCATCCAAAACGACATCCTCAAGGAGTTTCTGACCCGCAATACGTATATCTATCCGCCGAGGCCTTCCATGCGGATTGTTTCGGACATCATCCGCTACTGCTCGCAAAACATGCCGCGTTACAACACCGTTTCCATCAGCGGCTACCATATCATGGAAGCGGGGGCGGATTCCGTCCTGCAGGCGGCCTTTACCCTGGCCGACGGCAAGGAATATATCCGCGCGGCCATCGACGGGGGTCTGAAGATTGACGAGTTCGCCCCGAGGCTGTCGTTTTTCTTCGGTGTGGGGATGAACTTCTTCATGGAGATCGCCATGCTGCGCGCGGCGCGCTACCTGTGGCATAAGATCGTCAGTGAATTCAACCCGGAAAACCCGCGTTCCTGCGTTTTGCGCACGCATGTGCAGACCTCCGGCTGGAGTCTGACCCAGCAGGACCCTTACAACAATATCATCCGTACCACGCTTGAGGCGCTGGCCGCGGCGCTGGGCGGCACGCAGTCTTTGCACACCAACTCGTTTGACGAGGCGGTGAGTCTGCCCACATCGCTTTCGGCCCGTATCGCCCGCAATACGCAGATCATTCTCCAGGAAGAATCGCAAATCTGCCATGTGGTGGACCCCCTGGGCGGTTCCTACTATGTGGAGGCGCTCACTGCATCGATTATCCGGGAGGCCGGAAAGATCATCGCCGAGATTGAGGAGTTGGGCGGCATGGCCCGGGCCATTGAAACCGGCATGCCGAAGCTGCGTATTGAGGAATCGGCCGCCAGAAGGCAGGCACGCATTGATCACGGCAAGGATGTCATCGTCGGGGTCAATAAGTACAAGGTCAAAGACGAAAGCCCGATTGAGGTTCTGGATATCCCCGCGACGGTGCGCGATGAGCAGATTGCACGCCTCAGAGAGATCAAAGCCAGACGCGATCCTGCGGCGCTGCACACGGCGCTGGACCATCTCACGGCGGCGGCGGCGCAAAACGGCAATCTGCTGGCTGCGGCGGTGGAGGCGATGCGTAAACGGGCAACTGTCGGAGAAGTGTCCGACGCGCTGGAAAAGGTGTTCGGCCGTTACGCCGCCACCACCCGGGTGATCTCCGGCGCGTACGCCGCCGAATACGGGGAGGACGGGGCCATTGCGTCCCTGCGTCAGCGCGTGGGGGTGTTCATCGCAAAGACAGGCCGGCGTCCCCGCATGCTGGTGACCAAAATGGGCCAGGACGGCCATGACCGGGGCATCAAGGTGGTGGCCACGGCGTTTGCCGATCTGGGCTTCGATGTGGATATCAGCCCGATGTTTCAGACGCCGGAGGAGGCGGCCCGGATGGCCATTGAAAATGATGTTCATGTGGTCGGCGCGTCGAGTCTGGCGGCCGGGCACAAAACCCTGGTCCCGGCGCTGATTGCCGAACTCAACCGCGCAGGCGGCCGGGAGATCCTCGTCATTGTCGGCGGTGTGATCCCGCCTGTGGATTACGACTTTCTGTATGCGTCAGGCGTGCGCGGCATCTTCGGCCCGGGAACCCCCATCACCGAATCCGCCGATCGGGTCCTCCAACTGCTGGAAGAAAAATATTTATAATTGCACAAAGCCCGGCATCAGGTTATCATTCGCACCTTACTTCGAGAAGGGAGCAAGACAGCCTATGGAAAAGTTTAAAAGTCAGGACTACATCAAGGGTGTTGTGGATCATGACCGGCGGATGCTCGCCAAAACCATCACACTGGTTGAAAGCTCCCTCCCCGAAGACCAGCAACTGTCGCGGGAAATCCTCGACGCGCTAATGCCGCAGACCGGAAAGGCTCTGCGCATCGGCATCACGGGGCTCCCGGGCGCGGGCAAAAGCACGTTTATCGAAAGCTTTGGCACGATGCTCACCGAAAAAGGCTATCGCGTCGCCGTCCTTGCGGTGGACCCAAGTTCGCCGAAAACCGGCGGCTCGATTCTGGCCGATAAAACGCGTATG
>JAWOJC010000014.1:0-4270 GCA_046484315.1 Smithellaceae bacterium
ACCGTTGAATACCAGTTCGGACCTGAAAACCGTATCGGCGTTAAATACCGCAACAATGTTTACCAAAACGAAGGCCCAGACGACTCAAACAGCATTGAAAATTACGCCAGTCCGTTTCTCTCCTACTGGTTCAACCGGCAGCACGGCATTTATCTGGACTACGGCTATACCAACGGCTATTTTGAAGCCGATCCCGACCTCAACACCCACAGGGTCACCGGCGCCTATATGTTCCGTTTCACCCCCAAAGCCACCGCTTCGCTGCACGGCGCCTATACGCGCCAGATTTTTACGGAAGAAATATTGAATTATCAGGTTTATGAAACCGCTCTGGGACTGTCCTACCGCTTCAGCCCGACATTCACCATTTCCGGACAGGCGGGCTACTACTGGCAGGAGACGGAAATCGGGTTGAATAATAACGGCATCGCCTTCAAGGGAGACATCGCTTATATTGAGGCCAGAACCACCTACCGGCTCAGCGTCCAGGGCGGGTACCGGGAGGATTTCTTTACCTCACGGAATCTCGGCTTTCGCAAATACTACCGCGCCACCGGCAGCATCAACCATTTCCTGTTCCAGCGTCTGTCTATCGGCTGCCTGGGCAGCGCCGAACGCGCCGAGTCCGAACCGGACAACGTCGAAACAATCTGGGGCGCAGGCGCCAATATCTCGCTTATGCCCTTTAAATGGATGAAGATTTCCGCCGAATACACCTACCAGCAGCAAAATGCTGATTTGGAAATCGATGAATACAAAGAAAACAGAGGCATGGTCATCCTGACACTGACCTACTAATTTTTATCCACCCCAGGAGCAAAACATTTTATGATCAACCCGGCAAAAAATTATACGCTCAACGAATATATAGAAATCCTCAGACGCAGAATGTGGTTCATCATCATTCCCTTTCTTCTGATCGTGACAGGCGCCTCCGTATTCGCGCTCAAAGCCAACAAGCTGTATAAGGCAAGCACCCTTGTGCTCGTCTCGCCGCAGCGTGTTCCGGAAGCCTTCGTCCAGGCCACCGTTACCTCCAAAGTGGAAGAGCGCCTGCAATCCATCGCCCAGGAAGTCATGAGCCGAACCCGCCTCGAGCAGATCATCACCGAGTACAAACTCTATGAAAAAGAGAGCAAGAACCGGTCCAAAGAGGAACTGGTTGAAATGATGCGCAACAATATCAAAGTGGAACTGCCCACAAAAAGAGACGACAAAGGGTTCTTCACCATCAGCTTTATCGGCGACAACCCGCAGACGGTCACCACCATCGCCAATCGACTGGCTTCTTTGTTTATTGAAGAAAACCTTCGCCTGCGTGAACAACAGGCCGTCGGCACAACCGAATTTCTCACCAGTGAACTGGTTTTGTCCAAAGCCAAACTCGACGAAATGGAATCAGCGGTTGCCGAATATAAGCGTCGTCACATGGGAGAACTACCCGAACAGCGCGACACCAACATCAAAATTCTGGAACAGTTGCAAAATCAGAATCAGAAGATCAGTGAAAGCCTGCGCGCCGCGCAGGACCGCAAACTGTTTATTCAAAAGCAAATCGCGGATATGGAAATGCCCCCCTCCTCGTCTTCAACCGCCGGTTTATCCGGCGTGCAAAAAGAGCTGATCACGGCCACCGGCCTGGAAATGGGCGCATCGTATGAATCACAGAAAGAAAAGCTGACCCGGGAACTCGAAGACCTTAAAACCCGCTACACAGCAAATCATCCCGATGTCATTGCCGCCCGAAAAAGGCTCGACGATCTGGAAAAAAACAAGTCTACCTATGATGCGCGGGATTTCCGGAAAGACCCGCGTTACAGAGAATTGAATAACCAGCTGGCGCTCACCGACATGGAAATCAAGCGGCTTCGCGATGATTCCGCCATGGTTGCAGACCAGATCGGCAAATATTTCAGCCGAATTGAAAAAGCACCGGCGCGCGAGCAGGACATGGCCTCGCTATTACGGGAATATCAAAGCACTAAAGACAGTTACGAGCGTCTGTTGAAAAAAAGTCAGGATGCCCAGCAGGCGGAGAATCTGGAACGTCGTCAGAAGGGCGAACAATTCCGGGTGATCGATCCGGCGCGAACGCCGGAAAAGCCCTTTTCGCCCGACATCCCCAAGATTCTGCTCATAAGCCTTCTTGCTGGCCTCGGTGGCGGTCTGGCTGCGGCGTTTCTGCGCGAACAGATGGACCGCTCCTTCCACGACGCGGCGGATGTGGAAATCACATTAGGGCTTAAAGTCCTGGCCACCATTCCCAAAATTGACGACAAAGTGACCTGATCATGTACAGGAAATTCTTCGGCTTTAAAGAAAAGCCCTTCGAAATCACCCCCGATCCTTCCTATGTCTATTTAAGCGAGGCGCATCAGGAGGGCCTATCCTATCTGCAATACGCCATCAAAGAGCGGAAAGGCTTCAGTGTCATCACCGGCGAAGCCGGCACAGGCAAAACCACGCTTGTGCATAAACTGCTGAGCAATCTCGACGGCAATGTCCGCACCTGCTATATTTTTAATCCGGTCATGGATAAATCCGACTTCCTCAACTACATCTGTCACGACCTGGGCATACCCACCGAGGATTTAAAGACCAGGGGGCAAAGCCTGTCGGCCCTTCACAATTTTTTACTTTCTTGTTTCACCCGCGATGAAAAAGTTTTCCTGATTGTGGATGAGGCGCAATGCCTGGATCCGGATCTGTTGCAGGAAGTCCGGCTGCTGACCAATCTGGAAACCGCAAAATACAAACTCCTGCACGTCGTTTTGCTCGGGCAGCCAGAACTGACCGATATCCTCAACAAACCCGAATTCCGACCGCTTAAACAGCGAATCACCGTCCGTTTCGACTTGCGCACGCTCAGACTTGGCGAAGTGCGCAAATACATCAACTACCGCCTGAAAAGAGCGGGCTCCAGGAACATTAATCTCTTTAATGACTCCGCCGTCAGGGCCGTCTACAAATACTCTCAAGGGATTCCCCGGCTGATCAACATTCTTTGCGATAACGCCCTGCTGACCGGCTTTTCCCAAAGCAAAACCCGAATCGACGCAGGCATCATTAAGAACACCATCCATGACATGGAGGGCATGAGCCAAAGCAAGAAAGGCTTTTTCAAAGACAGGAAACTCTTAATCAGCCTGATGATGATCCTGTGCCTGCTGGCCCTGACAGGATTCTTTTTTTCCGAACCAATTACCGAGCTGTGGAGAAAATTTTATGGGTAAAATGTTTGACGCGCTGCAAAAACTCGAGCGTGATAAGATTCCGGATTCGAAAGCAGAAAAAAATAAACGTTCAAACACGTCTCAGGAATCCGTCCTGAATGACAAACTCGTTTCTTTTTTCGCGCCCTCTTCCATGGTGACCGAGCAGTTCCGTCGCCTCCGGACGCATCTCATCAAACCGGGTGTCACAGACGGTCCCAAAACAATCATGATTACCGGCGCCATGTCGGGAGAAGGTAAAAGCCTCGTTGCCGTCAACCTGGCCATCATCATTGCCGTGGAGTTGCAAAGTCACGCCCTTTTGATCGACTGCGACATGCGTAATCCGTCAATTTCCCGCTGGTTCGGCATGGAGGAAGAAAAGGGCCTTTCTGATTACCTTGTCGGACAGGCAGAGATCCCCGACCTCCTCGTTAAGACAGAGGTAGACAAACTCAGCATCCTGTGCGGCGGCACCGTGCAGGACAATCCCGTAGAACTCATCGGTTCGTCAAAAATGAAAAGCCTCCTGCAGGATTTAAAAACCCGCTACAATGATCGGTACATCATTTTAGACTCATCACCGCTTCTGGCCACCACCGAGCCCACCGTCCTCAATGAAATGGCCGACACAATCCTAATGGTTGTCAAAGCGGGCGAGACCCCGCGTGAATCTATTCAACAGGCGCTCAAACTGCTCGATAAGAACAAAGTCATGGGCATCGTCTTAAATAATATGGAATTCAAAACCCGCGCCCTCATTCAGCAGAATTTTCGCACCAACCACAAATACTACGACTACCGCTACGCCAAGAACCACCCCGACCCAACCATGTGGGATAAGTTCGGCATGGTGGCAGGCGATATTAAAACACTATTGAGCAAAATGATTCCGCAACGCAAGAAAGATGAATAAACGATTTTTTACAACGCCGTTCAATGAATTGCATCAGACAGGATCATTTCATACATTTTCGTTTTCATTTCAGGCTGGGGCAAAAGACTATTCTTTTCTCCATGCATGAAATAGCTTTGCAAACAATGTCTTACGCTTAATT
>JAWOJC010000113.1:0-4243 GCA_046484315.1 Smithellaceae bacterium
ACCCACAGGAAGAAGAAAGAGGCAATCACCATTGCAAATCCCCAGGCCGACAGCATCATGACGCCGTTTAGGGCACGGTACTTATTGGGATGTGTCTTATTTGCTGTTGCAATCATGGCTCGCTCCTTTCTTCCTGCACGAACTTCGGTTGAAAAATCTTTTACGTTACAATCGTCTTTACCGCGTCAACAACCGGATTGGTGAACAGCGCCATCAACAGGGTGTAGAGCGCGAAAGCGCCGACCACTTCGGCCGTATACATCTTGTCATATTTTCTCTTCAGGCTCACCATGATCAACCCGCCGACAATCAGGCAGCCAAGCTGGAAGTACGGGAAGTTTGCCGCACCCGCCGCTGCGTATTCCGCGAATCCGAAGGTTGCCGTCAAGAGAACCACTGCCGCTGCCGCTACCATTGTGCCTAATGTCTTTTTCATGATCTGTTACCTCCTTAGGGTAAGTGGTTTGTTCATTTGTCTTTATACTAATGAAATTACCGTGCCAAAGAGTGACTATGGTTCATGAAAAGTGTATAAGTATATAGTATTAAAATGATAAAATGATGATATCGTGACTTGGGCCTATCTGGAAAAGGGGTGCTTTTTCCGGGAACTTTTGATGAAAGGTTAAAGCGATTGAACAGAATGTGAAACAAAATTAAATTCAGGATCAGAAATTAAAGAGACAATGAGCAGATGAAAAGCGATTGTGGCGGGAGCTATTTGATGCAAACGCGACGAACTTGTTTGAAATCCGTGAATCCCTTGAGGGCTTTTATAATGCCGTCCTGCAGAAGCGTGGTCATTCCTTCTGCCATGGACTGGTCGCGCAATACTTCCACTGTGTCGTGTTTTTGTACCATTCTTTTAATGCTGTCTGTGGCAATCAGCAGCTCATGGATGCCCATTCGGCCTTTGTATCCCGTTTTGTCGCAGATATCACAGCCTTTTGGTCGAAATAACTTAAAATCCTCATTATAGCGGACACCCAATTTGGCAAATGCTTCCGGCCCGTAACTTTCAATGATTTCTTCGAATTCCTCTTTGGGCGGATGATATTCTTCCTTACAGCTTTGGCATAATGTCCGGACAAGACGCTGGGCTAGAATACCGAGAAGGGCGTCGGCAAAATTCAGAGGATCAATTCCCATATCCAGAAGGCGGACGATGGTTTCCGGCGCGCTGTTGGTGTGGAGAGTGCTGAAAACCAGATGGCCGGTCAATGATGCTTCAACACCGATTTTGGCCGTTTCGAAATCCCGCATTTCACCGACCATGATAATGTCTGGATCGGCACGCAGGAAAGACCGCATAGCTGCCGCGAAGTCAAATCCGATTTTCGGTTGAACCTGAACCTGGCGTAAGCCGTATTGGGTGATTTCCACCGGATCTTCCGCCGTCCATATTTTCCGGTCCGGTCGATTGATCTGATGAAGGGCGGCATGCAGTGTGGTTGTTTTTCCGGATCCCGTGGGACCGACCACAAGCATCATTCCATAGGGTTTTGATATAATGTTTAACAATTCATTATAGTTGCGCTTCAGGAGGGCCATTTCGGAAAGCGGCATGGTTTCCCCTTTGGCTAAAAGACGCATGACCACATCTTCAACGCCGCCCTGGGTTGGGATGGATGCCACGCGCAGTTCCATCTCCTCGCCGTTGGAGCGGCGGAATTTGATTTTACCGTCCTGAGGGAGTCTCTTGACGGTGATATCGAGGTTAGACATGATTTTGATACGGGAGATAATCGCGGCACGGTAGCTGAAAGGGACGGTTTGGTAGAGGGAGCAATCGCCGTCAACGCGAAATCGAATCTCGACATTTTTTTTACCGACATTCGGTTCGACGTGGATGTCAGAAGCACGCCTGTTATGGGCATCGTTAATGATCTTATTGACAAGTTGCATGATCACGCTGTCGGATTCCGTAACCATGTCCATGCCTTCATCATCATCATTGCTTCTTTCATCGTCGTCGAGGCGGCCGAGAAGATCGGTGAAGGAATGTTCTCCTTCGGATGTATGAAAGAAGAGGTTAATGAATTTAAGGATGTCTTCGGGCAGGGCGATATCGTATTTAATTTTTTTTGTTTTAAGAAGATTTTCGATCGCGTCTCTTTTGAGAATATTATTGGGGTCATCGACGATCACATGAATGTTGTTATCGATTTTTTCCAGTGGCACCCAAAGTTCTCTTCTCAGGTAGTCTTTCTTGAGGTTCTTGATTAAATCACCCGGGATGACGGTTTTATCATTGAATTGTACGAAGCGGCAGCGGTAAAATTCTTCGAAAGCGTGGCCGATGTCATCTTTGGAAATACGGTGTTTGCGCATCAGGAAGTATTCAATGGATTCCTTTTGTTCCCTGGCTTCCGACCAGGCCGACTCGAGGTCGTCCTCGGAGATGAGGCCGCGCGTGAGCAGAAAGTCAAAGCGGGTTTTCCTTCTGCGTTCAAAACGCTGCTGATTATAAAAGGCGACACCCAGGACTTCGGCGATTTCTACAGCGAGACCGACTTCTTCTTCGGAAAATTTCCCTTCACCGAATTTCCGGTTGAGAATCTGAATGACTCCCATGAGCTGGTCTTCATAGAAAATCGGGGTGGCCAGAATCTGCCTGGTTCTAAATCCTGATTTTTTGTCCCAGCTGTTATCGAAGGTCAGTTCAAAGTCGAGGGCTTTCAGTTCCGCCGGGTTGTAGGCGTCACTGATATTCACAATGTTATAGGTATTGGCGACATAGCCGGCGATACTCTGATTACTGATTGGAACGCGGATTTCCTTGAGCTGGGAGCCGGCAAGAAACATGGAGTATATTTCATCTAGCTGCTTATCGATCACGTAAATTGTAATCGATTGGGCGTTGAAAAGATTAAGAATGCCGTCTTTTAGTTCCACCAGGATGTGCGCAATGTTCTTTGCCGCATGAATACGGTTGGTGATATCCTGAAGATTTTTCCGTATTCGCAGTTTTTCATCCAGGCTGGACATGGAATCTGGCTTAAATTGAAAACTCATCGGATATCATCTCTCGTCTTGTTGATCGGTGGCATTACCCAATTGTTATCGGCACATTTGCAAAAAAAATTATGTGATACAGGTAACTATTTCATAAAAATAATCATTTATTTGCAGAGCGGCTCCTATGCCATTTGAGGAATCAATCAGCCTGCCGTGACGATTTTGGAAAAATCAGCGATTTTATGAAAGAGCGACGATATCTGCCAAAGCAGTGAAAGCCGATTGTTCCGCACCTGCTCATCTTTGTCCATGACCATCACAGAATCAAAAAACGCATCCACGGGAGGCCGCAGGGCGGCCAGACGGTTGAGCGCGGCAGGGAAGTCCTTTTCCGTAATACCTTTTTCCACACGTTCCTTAATGTCCTCATAGGCGGAAAAAAGACGGATTTCCGCTTCGGCGCGAAGCAGGTTGACATCTGTCTGCCCACCGGAATAATCTTTCAGAATGTTGTCCACACGCTTAAAAGCAATCGAGATCGGTTCGAATTCCGGATTTTGACGAAAAGCCTGTAATGCCTGAATTTTTTCGCCCACGCTGACAAGGTCTCCAATGTCTGTGGCCAGAACCGCATCCACGGTATCATAGGCGCAGCCCTGGGCGATCAGCTGATGTTGCAGGCGTCCCTTAAAAAACTCAAGAACATCATTTTTGATATCCTCCAAAGGTTTTTTCGCAACATCCTTTAGCAGCGCCAGGCTTTCGTCAATCAGAAAATTCAGGTTCAAAGGATAACGTCTGGCAAGAATGATGTTAATGATACCGAGGGCCTGGCGTCGAAGCGCGTAAGGGTCGGCCGTGCCGGTCGGAGGCAGACCGACACTGAAAAAGCCGACGATCGTGTCGGTTTTGTCGGCAATGCCGACAATTGCGCCTTCATCGGATTGCGGTAGGTCTCCACCTGCCGCGATTGGTAAATAATGCTCATAGATGGCATGGGCCACCGCCGGCTTTTCACCTGCCAGAAGCGCGTATTCCCGGCCCATGATACCCTGGAGCTCGGAAAATTCTCCAACCATCAGAGATTCCAGATCCGCTTTGGCCAAAAACGCGGCGCGGTCGACGTTCTTCTTTACGGACGGTTTTACATTTTGAGCGATTTTTGCCGCCAGCTTTCGGAAGCGCAAAACCTTTTTGTGAGATGTTCCCAGAAGCGTATGAAAAACGACTTTTTTGAGGGATTCGACACGATTGTCCAACGAAACTTTTTTGTCTTCTTCAAAGA
>JAWOJC010000211.1:0-3204 GCA_046484315.1 Smithellaceae bacterium
ATTTTTTACCTTTCTCATGGTTCAATTCACCATCTCTGCACGAGAGATGCTTACACCGATCAGGTTCCGCCAAAAAGTGGGATGCTGCCCCGCAGGGAACTCTCCCCCAAAAAACCGACCGTCACCTTTTCACCTTCAACGATGACGGGAACCTGCCTTCTTCCGCCGGAAAGCGTGAGCATTTCCTGGAGCCTTTCAGCGTCTTTGTCCACGTCTATAAAGACGGCTCTATCTTTGTAGGCCTCTTGCGCCTGAACGCAGAAAGGACAGGTAGCGGTGCCGTAAATCAATATTTTTTTATCCGTTTTATTTGTGCGTTGCATAGACTGCCTCACCGATGCTTTTAAATTCCGTCCTGCTTTTGAAAATACTTCTGCTGAAACTTCAGCGCCACCGTCACCAGGGCAATCATCACAGGCACCTCGACCAGCGGGCCGATCACAGCCGCAAACGCCGCGCCGGAATGGATGCCGAACACGGCAATCGCCACAGCTATGGCCAATTCAAAATTATTACTGGCTGCCGTGAATGCCAAAGTCGTCGTTTTAGAATAATCCGCGCCCATTTTTTTGCCCATGTAAAACGAGACCAGAAACATCACGACAAAGTAAATCAAAAGCGGAATGGCAATGCGCACCACATCCAGCGGCAAGGTGATAATCAGATTCCCTTTCAGGCAGAACATGACCACAATGGTGAACAGAAGCGCAATCAACGTCAGCGGACTGATGAGCGGCACGAATCGCGCGTGGTAGCGCTCCTTTCCCATGATCTTCACGCCAATGAGCCGGGTCAGCGCGCCCGCGATAAAGGGAATGCCCAGATAGATGAACACGCTTTCGGCAATCTGGCCGATGCTGACATCCACGGCAACACCGGCGATCCCGAAATAGGGCGGAAGCACCGTGATAAAAAACCACGCAAACACGCTGTAGAACAAAACCTGAAAAATGCTGTTGAAGGCCACCAGGCCCGCCGCGTACTCCGTGCTGCCTTTGGCCAGTTCGTTCCAGACGATAACCATTGCGATGCAGCGGGCAAGCCCGATCATGATGAGCCCCACCATGTAGTCGGGTTTGTCCGGCAAAAAGATAATGGCCAGAGCAAACATCAGAATCGGCCCGATAATCCAGTTTTGCACCAAAGACAGGCCCAGAATTTTGAAATTGCGAAAGACGCGCGGCAGCTCCTCATATTTCACTTTGGCAAACGGCGGATACATCATCAAAATAAGCCCCGCCGCGATGGGAATATTGGTCGCCCCCACCTGAAAGCGGTTGATGAAGCCTTCAACGCCCTCAATAAAATATCCCAGCCCCACGCCCAGAATCATGGCCGCGAAAATCCACACAGTAAGATAACGATCTAAAAAAGACAGCTTACCGGCAACATACTCAGACATTCGTCCCTTCTCCTTTATTATTTCTTTTACACCCGGACTTGCGCGTGACATCCGGCATTCTTTTCTCCATATCCGCAAGCGCAATATCCCCTGACAGCCAGTGGCGCAAATTTCCCAAAAGGGAGGCCGCAAAGAGATTCTCGCTTCCGTATTTAAGAGAATAATAGACCCACAAACCTTCCCTTTCGCTTCGAACCAGCCCCGCTCTTTCCAAAATTTTCATATGCTTGGACACAGCCGGCTGCGCCATATTCATAAGCTCCTGAATTTCGCACACGCACAGGGTCTTATTCTGTAATATCTTTAATATTCTCACACGCGTCGAATCGGATAGCGCCTTCATCACGATTATGAAATCATCCATTAATCTAAAATCCTATATTCTTTTCTGGGAATATAGTGTCGTCGACAGACCTTGTCAACACTTATCATTAGAAATGATTGCCAGAATGGACTTGAAATCGAGGCAATCATCCTATTAATTTCATTGCACTTTCTAAACGACATAGTGCTAATCGCGGAAAAGTGCATTGCCAAAACCGACTCGTCCCGTATCTGCAGTTCGATACCGAACAAAACCGGATAAAACGAGAGATTTCCGTTGAATGTCCAGGCAAATGATTATGACGATCTCTTCCCCAATAGCATTGACAAGAAAGGTCAATTCATATATTCAGACTCGGCTTTGCGTATGAAAGTCAGACGGTAAAAATTGACAAAGCCGGTGCTTACCGTGCCATCGGAAATAAAATGGCTACCATGGTATCAGATGATGATTGCGGGGCCGGTCGATAGAAGGGGTTTTTTGTCGTGATAAAACTGAATCTTTTTGAAGGATGTTCCTTCATCACGAATCGGAGTGGATGTATCTTTTTTTCCATTTTTCTTTATTTATTTTTTCACGTTGCTTCAGCATCGGCTCAGACCGAAACGAATGTAACCGATAAACCTGAGCGGCTCTGGTCGATATCCGCCTTCGGCGGCATTTACACCAACCGGAATTTCGGATCAACAGTCAGCCGTTGGCCCGACGATACTGAAAACGACCAAATGATAGCGTTGTCCGTCTCACGGCACATCGGCCAATGGGGACGGCACCTGACCTGGGAAGTGGAAGGCCTGCTAGCCGAACATTTCGGAAAGTCCGGAAGTTATCGATATAATTATGAAGAAATGGCCGCCTTCATCGTTTTGCGTTATCATACATTTCCCTGGAATCATTATGTCCGAACCAGCTTCGCCATGGGCGAAGGACTTTCCTATACTACACAGGTCCCCTACCATGAACAGAATAAAGCCGGAGAAGACGGTTACCATCGCTTCTTGAATTATCTGATGGCCGAGTTGACATTCGGGCATCCTTCGATTCCTTCTTTGAATCTGGTCTACCGGATTCATCATCGTTCGGGAATTTACGGCCTGATCGGCGATCAGGGATCCAACTACTATTGCATCGGCCTGCGCTTCTCGTTCTAGTTTTAACAAGCGATTTAGGTCAGGAAAACAATCAATCCAGACAAATCAGGGCGCTTTCCTTTTCCCTTGAAGTAAGGATCACTTCGGGGGTCAGGTCTTTTCTTTGCGTCATGAAATGACAAAATGTACTCAAAGCAATTTCCGGTGTGTTATTGTTGCCCGAAAGATGCGACAGGAACACATGCTTCAACTTCGAAGACGCGTGCTCCACAATAAGTCTGGCTGCCTGCGTGTTGGATAAATGGCCGACGTCGGAAGCGATTCTTTTTTTCAGGTGAGCCGTGTAATCTCCCGACTGCAGCATATCATCGTCATAGTTTGATTCA
>JAWOJC010000005.1:0-3196 GCA_046484315.1 Smithellaceae bacterium
GTATCCGCCGTCCCAGTAAGCCTCGCCGCCAATTTCCACGGCCTGGAAGATAAACGGCAACGCGGCGGACGCCATAACGGCATCGACCGAAAGATCAGGCTGCCGAAAGACTCTGGGGCGGCCGCTGCGAACATTGGTCGCGGTGACATACACTTTGATGGCCGAACAGCGGTTAACGCGGTCGAAATCAACAGTCTCGGCCAGAAGATCGCGAAGCGGGTTGATGTTGAGCGGATTGAGCTCGTAGGGCGAAAACAACCGTGTGAGATGATCAAAAAAATGATACCAAGGGGACTTTTCAAGACTCCAGTCACCGCTCATGCGCGCCCAGAGATTGCGCTGGATGGGATTTCCCGCCGCCGCCTTGCTTACCGCCTTCCAGAAACGCGCCAACGCATTTCGTGCCGCCTCGGGCCCGCCCGCCTCCAGACCGTCGGCCAGAACCACCGCGTTCATCGCGCCCGCACTTGTGCCGCTGACGCCTTCAATGTGGAGCTTGGGCTCCTCCAGAAGTCTCTCCAGAACGCCCCAGGTCAGGGCGCCGTGCGAACCGCCGCCCTGCAGGGCCAAATCTATCGTCTTTTCACTTTTTGCCATTTTTCCCTCCGGGCCAATGAAGCCTTTTGATTGGATTGTTAAATGAGCAGGCGCGCGTACATCGCCTTTGTCGAAATAAGTGAGAGAACACAGGGACGCTGGAGCTAGAGAGAACAAAGAGGCATTCTATAATATTCCCGTCAGGATAAAAAAGAATTTTCAAAAGAGCCACGGAATCGGCAATGTAAACATAAAAACCGGAGAAACGGATGGGTTCCGTTTCTCCGGTGAGATAGGTGGATTATTTAATATACTCCAGCGCGTTTTCACCGGCGATCCGTCCGGAGTTGACGGCAAAGCCCAGCGTGCTTCCCGCCAGCACCACGTCGTAGCTGTCGCCATAAAGGCCGCCGGCGTCATTGCCGACTGCATAAAGCCCCGGAATCGCTTCCTGACTTTTGGCGAGCACTTCGGTTTTATGATTGATCTTGATGCCGCCCAGCGTGCCCAGAGCGAAAGGAACCGCTTTCATTGCGTAAAACTTTGCGGTCCGGACCGGCTGAATGTACTTGGGGTCCTTCACAAACAGCGTGTCCTGACGTTGGTCGGCCATCTTGTTGTACTCGTCAATAGTTGCCTCAAGGCGCTGTGCATCCACTTTCATTTTGCCTGCCAGTTCTTTAATGGATGATGCGACAAACACAAAGCCCTTTTCGATACCGCGCTGCAAATCGCTGTCGAGGCGGGTCAGCTTGGTGGCCACGGGAACCATGACGCCCACGCCCACGTCGATTCCTTTTTCCATCATGAATTTTTTGGTGTTTTCGTCAAAAATAACATACATCACGCGGCCCGGCTGGTTTGCCAGCGCATTGCCCGCGTAGGGCCAGGAGAAAATAATGCTTTCATCGCAGAATCGTTCGCCCAGCTGATTGACCCACAGATAAGGTTGACGCGCCGGCGCGTTCAGATGCGATTCGGGACCTTCACCCGGAATGCCCGGACGGTAAAGCTGAAGCACATCCGTGCCGAAGGAATCGGCACCCGCCGCCCAGGCCATCTGGATGCCTTCGCCTATTTTACCGGCGCTGCCGACCGGAATGATATCGGGACCGAATGCCGTATATTTAGCCAGCATTTCCTTGTTGTTGATATAGCCGCCCGTGGCAATGACCCCGACCTTTGTATTGATCTTTATTTCTTTGCCGTCTTCCACTGCCTTGATGCCGCTGATCCGTCCCTTACTGTCTTTAATCAACTCCTTACCGGTTGCCTTGAAAAGCACCGTAACACCCTTTTCCCGCGCTCTTTCATGAAGGGCCTGGGCCATCGCTTTTCCCCGTCCGTCGATAATATGCCAGGTCATATAGCCGCCCGGATAGTTGGCCGCCGGCTCTTTAAATTTGACACCCTGCTTTTCCAGCCATTCGATGGTGTCTGCGGATTTATCGA
The DNA here is from genome assembly GCA_046484315.1 of Smithellaceae bacterium. GTDB lineage: Bacteria > Desulfobacterota > Syntrophia > Syntrophales > Smithellaceae > UBA8904. The sequence goes on from JAWOJC010000005.1 coordinate 1,990, forward strand.
TAAATGCGCGAGCGAGTCGGGCGTTAGCCCTCCAGTGGGTGTATTCCATCATATACTTGAACGCCCAGTCCGTCGTGTAATTGAGGTTTTTTTCTCGCTGCAGACGGCTTCCCACCGCGAAAACGCCTTCGGCAAAATTGGTTGTTCCGCCTACGACCGGCATTTTCTCCAGTAAAATGACCTTTGCGCCACCATCCGCTGCGACAACAGCCGCCGCCAGGCCCGACGCGCCACCACCCACAACCACGACATCCGTTGATAAGGTCTCGGCTATGGCGGGTGTGGAAACCACCCAGAGCAGACTTATGAGCAACAGCCAGAAAAGCATTTTCTTTTTAAACATTTTCCGTGCCTCCTTTTTAAGGTAAATTGGAAAACTAAAAGCGATCGGTTCTTAAACACGGCATTTGCATGCCACCTGAAAGAAACGATTCTTTTCTTAAAAGAAAAACCGACATCATGGGTCGCTGAAAGAGATACGCGCTTAGAGTACACAGATGATAAAGAAAGAGCAGGCCGGTGTCAAATACATTTATTCCGGCTGTAAAAAATAGTTTCTGGTGCATGGTGCATGATGGAAAAGGCATTATCAGGTTCGTAGCGGGCTGCATCGGGAACTTTGGTCACCCGAAGGGCGCCGTCGGACGCACAAGGCAAGCTTTTAAAAGATGAGTTGGTGAAAATTATCCATCAGGCCATCCTGGAAAACCGCATCTATCTGCCTGAAGAACTGCCTTCCGGGTTATACTCCTTTAATTTTGTTTGCAGAGATGATAAATGAATCACCGGTAGTTATAAATTTCTGTTTGAAATGCAGGGAGATGTTTTACGTGACTGAGCTGAAAAATCCGGCAACACCTGATACGATAGCTCTCTTGCGCCAGAGAGTCGCCGAACTGGAGCAAAACGAAATGAGGCTCCAGCGCATGGATGAGATGATCCAAGCGGAAAAAAATCGTCTCAAGATTCAATACCGGCTGACAAACATTCCGACCATCACATGGCAGAAAAAGGGTGATGATTTTATTATCGCCGATTATAACATCACCATGGAGGATTTCACGGATGGGTTAATTGGAAACTTTCTGGATAAGCCTGCGAGTATCATCTATGAAAACAGACCCGACCTGCAGTTGCATTTGAATACCTGTTTCAACAATCATGATTTGATCAAACTCGAGACGCCATACCAGATGTTCACGAATAA
>JAWOJC010000006.1:0-6901 GCA_046484315.1 Smithellaceae bacterium
AAATTCGCATGGGCACAGAGGTCAAGTGGATCTGGCGGGCCAATGCCGATCCGAAAAGCCCGGTTCTGGGCGTGGAGGTCAAGCGGAAAAACAAAATCACGAACATTAAAATCACAAAAGGCCTGATTCTGGCCTCCGGCCGATTCAGCCGCGACGACAAAATGCGCGCCGGTCACTATCCCTTCCTTGCCGGAGAATGGAACTGCACCAACCACCGGGGCGCGACGGGCGAGATGATTCGCTATGCCCAGTCCGTCGGCGCAGACACGCTGCAGATGAACTTTATCCAGTTGTATCCCTATGCCGATCCGGAAACGGGTATTCTCGACACCCCGGCGCTGTATCCCTTCAACGGGCCTGGAAACGGCATCGTTTACGTCACCAAGCAGGGCAAGCGCTTCATCAGCGAACTGGCGCGGCGCGATCATGTGAGCTTTGCCCAGATCGCTTTGGGGCCTCAGGGGAAACCCACCTACACGATTTTCAGCGACGAGATGGTGGAAAAATTCGGCGGCACACGCAAAGAGGTAGAGACAGGATTAAAGCATGGCCGTCTGGTCGTTGCCGACACGATTGCTGAACTGGCCAAAAAAGTGGGAATTCCCGCCGATGCGCTGGTCGATACCATCGACAAGCACAACCGGTATGTGGCCGAGGGGAAAGGTCCCGAATTCAACAAACCGATTACCAAGGCGATGACGCCGATGATTCAGGGACCCTTCTACGCCGTTGCCCAGTGGCCGGCGATCCATCACACCATGGGCGGCCTGCGGATTAACGACAAGGCGCAAGTGATCGATGTTTTCGGGGACGTCATTCCGAAGCTTTATGCGGCAGGTGAGGTGACCGGCGGCGTTCACGGTTCCAACCGGTTGGGAAGCAATGCCATTCCTGATTGCGTCGTCTTCGGTCGCGTTGCCGGAAAAAACGCGGCAAAAGCGTAACCCGATAAAAGCGTCCCGCGGGATGAACCACGGGGCGCTTTTTTAGAACAATTCACGATGGATGAGAAAATGCAGATCATGAAAAAATTAGGTATTTATACTTGCGCAATGCTGTTTGTGTGCGCAGTCTGGTGCACGGCCCTTATGGCCGGCGGACCACCTTTGAAAGATAACGCGTGCGGCACCTGTCATAAGGATTACAGCGCGATCATGCCCAAGGAGCATCCGGATGTCGGGAAAGCTGCAGCCTGCCTAACCTGTCACGCCCCGGACCCGGCCCAAAACGACCCGACAAAGTTTTCAACGGACGTTCACAAGTCGCATCAGGGCGAAAAGATAAAACTGGAATGCGTCGCCTGTCACGCTCTCTAAGCGCTTCTTCATCGGCACAACGATTCCCGGCATGGAAAAGATGCCGGGAATCGGCGCTGTATTTTGCCTCAGTAGATTGAAATCAAGGCCTGATCCTTTTTAGTGACGGTTAAACGGATTTGCACAAATTCATTATTTCCGAATACGGCTTGCACAAAATCATTTAGACTTGGGTTTCCCGCCGCTTTGGCCTTGTGTTCGGCCAGAATAAACAGGGCGCCTTTCATATGGCGGTCATGGGGTGAGGTTGCCGTCAGATAAACGGGAAATTCGATTTCCTCAGCGCCGAGCACGAGACTGAGAGTGGAGGAATCGCACGGTGGATTAAAATTTTTAAGCAAAATGTCATAATCCCCGGCGTCCGGAAAGGATCTCGTTCGAAGGCGTCCTGAAAGGGTCCGGTCAAGTGCAGGCCCCAAATCCGAAGGATCGGCCTCTAACGCGAGGAAAGATTTTAGCAGCGGCAGATCCGTGCGCGTGAAGTGCCAGGTCCCGTCGTCGATGGGCTTGAAAAAATAGCCGTGCGCGCCGCTTGCGTCAACGCCTTCGACTCTGAGCTCACGGGCGGCGTTGCCGGTTCCTGTTTGAAAAATGGTGATGGCGGACGTGATCCGGCCCAGAGACTGCGGGATGGAGGGTTGCTTTTTCCACGCCTCGGGCGGAAGCGTGCGCACGTCTCTTCGCGGAGGATTCCTGTCTTTTTCACCCCGAGCGTAACTGTAGGCTAAAACGGGATTGCACCCCAGTGTATCGAAGTCGGCCAGGCGCGTGTACATCTCGCCTGCGTCATTGATGACAAAAAGCGTCGAGGCGCTCGCGCTAAGCGATCTTGCCCGAAAACGATTTCTCTCGGGGCCGCAAATCCGGTACGAAAAACCGGCGGGAAGCCAGGGATCGGCATAACTGATTGTTAGACCGTCATCGCTCAGAAGATACAAGGTGGTGACGCCGACCGAAACCGGATGGAAATGGCCGTCGATGTCAGAGTAGCCCGCAGCAAAAGGGCCGCGATGCGAGATGGCAAAGGCACGAATAGACTCGGGAAGCGCCAGTGGTTTTGCAACCGGCTTGCCCCAGGTGTTCATCCATTTGCGGCTTCCCCATTTCATGTAATAGACCCGCCCGTCGGGGCCTGTTGCAATGAGGTTGTCTCCGTCGGCTGAAATTTTTGTAACCGATGCGGGATAGACGGATTTGCGTGATTGTGAGGATTGGGAGGACGCATTGCCCGGCAGGCCGGTTTTACCCAAAAGCGTCCATGCCTGTGGGTTTTCGGCGGCCCGTGGCCTGTGCCAGATTTTTCCTTCGAAAAGGACCACGTCATATTCGTGTGTGAAGCTTTGCGTGTCGCTTTTTAAAACGATCTGCTCGGGAAGTTCAGCGGCCCCGGCGCAAAGTGAAAAGGCGAGTAGAAACACAATAAAAAATGTTTTCATTGCGCATCCGATGATCTGAGCGTGAGTTTTAACGCCTGAAGACCCTCGGGGCCTTCCAGAATTTGCGCGGGTTTGCCGACGCCCTGTTTCATATACAGGCGGACAAATTCAAGCGTCTGGCCGCCGTAGCCGATGGCGGGATTCGGAATCTTATTTTCCAGCATATACAGGGCAAGCTTGACGATTTCACCGGCTGGCATCGTGTCGCGCCCCGCCTTTTTGACCATGCCCGGAACGGGCGGGCGTGGCTTTAGCGCGGCCTGCTTTTGAATCAGAAAATTGATGTCGGGGTGATACGCTCTGTACAAAAGCTCCGTGCAAACAAGTTTATCGTCCGTGAAAAAATCAAAATCAAAATCATAGGGCCGACCGTGGTATTTCAGCGCCCGCGAGATGGCCTGAGCGATTTTGGTCTCCTGTTCTTCCGGGGTAAACTTCGGCCGGAAGATGACCAGATAATCTTTCCGGGCTGCCTCTTCCAGGGAATTAAACACAACGCCTTCGGAAATGGCTTCCATTACGAGCGCTGGAAAATCATCCTTTTGGGAAACATAGTTGGGGAGGATATTTTTATAAATCCAGGGATCCTCCGCCAGAATAGTGCCGTCGGCCAACCGAAGGTGCGACCAGGCTTCTTTAGGGCCCAGATACAGAATGCCGTGCGGCCAGAAGCCGCCCAGAAAGGCGTTGGAGAGATAGTAATCCGTTCTTGAAACCAGCAGGTCTCCCGGCTTTAAAATCGTTTTCATGTCCTCAAGCTGCTGAGGCGTGATGGCAGGCGATGGGTGGGAAAACCTTGTGTCGCCGATAATCGAGGCCACGCTCATGGTCACCCGGTACAGTGGAAACTTCACGCCGTCTTTTACCTTGGCCTCCCAAAGCTCCTTGAAGGCGCGCATGTCGGAGATTCTGTGTTCGCGAAGCGCGCGGCGGTTTGAGGCAATTCTTCCCAACGCCTGTGTCATCTCTGCGCGAAGCGGGGATTTATGGATATCGGCCTGGGTGACTTTTTTATCGAGTGAGCGCATGCCGTATAAAAAATGCAGAAGCGGCGCGCTCAGCCTGCTTTTTAACAGATCGCGCACTGCCCCGTCGGGAATTCGGGTGGAGATGCGGCCGTCGAGGTTAAAAAATCCGGCAGGAACTTCCGAGTCGAGAATTCTGAAAATGGGATTGCGGCGATACCAGGTTTCATCCAAAACGTTCAGCGTGGCGCGGCCACCGACCACGGTATTTAAAAACCAGTCCAGATACGTTCGGTACATTCCGGAGGCCTGAGCCAGCAGCAGGCGCACTTCCATACGATAGGCGAAATCCGGGTCGTCTTCGGCGTGCCGCCAGCGCGCCATGGTGTTTTCAAGCCGCTGGAAGGTCAGGAGGATGCGAAACTGGATCAGCCGCGCGTAGGTCAGCTCCGTCTCCGAAAAGAATGATTTTCCGCCTGCTTCATCCATGCGCTGTGTCGCGGTGTCGATCAAATCCTCCATACGGATATTGTCGAATCGCAGCTCGTCGTCCATCCGGGCAATTTTTTTAAAATCACGCTTGAGCGCCGCTTCGAGATTTTCAGTCGTTTCCCGGGTGTACCAGGCAATCGAACGGCTCCGGCTGAAATGATCAGCCAGCGTTTCAAGAATGCGCTCGTCTGAAATCACAGACGCAGATGTAAACGCCCCTGCCGGCGCCCTCATGACGATTTCAATGCCGATATTGTTTTTGTTAAAATACACGGCGGGTGTGTTCCGGGGGGATTCGGGGGGAACAAAGTGAATGTCAACGGCAAAAAAATCAAAGGCCGCCCGGCGATAGGCATCGCGCACTTCTTCCAGTTGTCGAAGGAGCAGGCGCTCTTCGCGGGCGCGCTGTCCCGGATTTTCGTACGCGCCGGAATCCGGCGCGGAGAATGATACCCGGATGTCGAGCGGAACATGCCAGTTGTCGCGCACAAATGAGCGAATGCGCTCAATGCCAGTGTAAACGGGCGAATGCGGCTCGAAAATGGATGACGAAAGATCATCCGAACCGTTTCGGTCGGTTTTGGGGCGTTTACGTTCTTGGGTGAAAACGGCCCCGGAAGAATTCAGTATGTTTTGCAGGTCGCTTTGGGAATGTATCACGGCAAGCGGATTATCCGCCAGGTTGAGGGCTCGCAGCGCCTTAAGGTTGGTAAAGGCTTCAGGCGCAAGCGTTGTAATTTTGTTCTGTGAAAGATCCAGGCTCTGCAGGACATTTTTTTCCGCGACAAAGGAGGGGGGAAGTCCGGTCAGCCGGTTGTCCGATAAATCGACGATCTTCAGAGACGGATTATGCGCAAACAGATGGTCCGGCAGTTTTGTCAGTTGATTGCCGGACAGAAAGACTGCTTCAAGCTGCGGGTTGCCGAAGAAAGCCTGCGGGGGCAGAGAAGATATCCGGCCGCCGGAGCAATCCAGACGTTTTAAACGCGGTAAAATGCCGAGATCACCCTTTATTGTCCGTATCGGGTTTTGGGCCACAAACAGATTTTCAAGATTCATCAAGCCTGAAAACGCCGCAAAGTCGAGTGTCTCCAGGACGTTGCCTTCGAGATCGAGCGTCAACAGCCCTTCAAGTCCTTCAAAATCACCCGCCTTGAGTGAAGATATGTCCTTACCGACGATGTGCAGGGATTTTATTTTTTTTAGATCTGAGGTTTTAATCCCGTGACAATGCTCCGTGCCCGGCTTGCCTGCGCTGAATCGGACAGCGTCGATTTCCTTTTGAATCGCCGCGCGAACCTGGCCGGTCCGGTTGCAGATGGACATCCGATCCGGCTGAGACTCATCGGCCCAGGCCGAAGCCGGAAAAAGAAGGGCTGATAACATCGAAAGGATTGCGGCCATCAGGATGAAGGCATGATGTTTGAGCATGAATGTTCTCCGCATCGATCGCCGGTAATCTTTTGCAACGTTCATTTGCGGCTCATCATCAATATTCTGCATGTCCTGTTTCCTGAATTTATCATGGCTTTACCGCCAATTTATTTTGGAATATTTTAAATTACCTGTTCTGAAATATTATTATTGATTTGCTTGTTCGCAATGGACACTTAGCCTAAAGGAACCTCCCTGTCAATTGTGATTCCTGGAGGTGTGTCCTTCGTTACTGTGCCTCAGTTTCGAATGTTTACGGTATGCCGAAAAGCCATTTGCGAAACGGAAAACAAAACCGAATAAACCAGCGCCGGTTTTTCCGAAATATGAAAATGATTAATGGACCGGTTCTTTCTTTTGCGATCTGATCTTTCCATGAATCGAACCGTTTCCTTTGTTACCCACAGCTTAATTAAAGTATTCAGCGGATAAAACCGATGTTTTTTATGGCTTGCTCGGTATCCTGTCCGCTTGAGCAGTGCTCACCTGTTGATAAACTTTTCCACCTGACAAGAAGATACGCCGCCTTTTGGCGTAATAAAGTCAGATACATCAAAATTAGAAAACGAATGAAAGAAAAGGAGCATGAAGCATGACAGAAGAAAAGAAGGACAACCATCCCTTATCCAAAGCCGGGGAGTGGTTGACGAAGCATCGCGAGGGTTTAACTCGCCGTAATTTCATAAAATATTCCGCCGGGTCTGTCGCCGTCCTTTCTTTAGGCTCGCTGGCCCAGGGATGCGGCAGCGGAAGTGACAGCCCTGTGCCACAGGTTGCGGGATACCCGATTGATTCCACAGTGGTTAAAACGACCGAGCGGATGATATCGTTTCCCTATATAACGGCCTCCGAGGCACCCCCTCCGGGCTACATGCCACAGCCGGGAGATCCATCGTTTCCGCCGTCGAGTCCCAATGGCGGCACTGCGCTGACCTGGGCTCAATTGAGCCAGATTCCATACTATGACGGACTGGGCTACGGGCAGTGGATCTATGTGAACTGGCCCCTTCCGCTCATGACGCGCACGGATCTCATGCCGGACAGCTTCACGGCTGCATCCGTGACGCAAAAAGAAAGATTTTTGAACTTTTTTGCCATGACGGATATCCATCTGACCGACAAGGAAGCGCCCAACCAGTTGATCTGGCTCCAGCAAAGTCTTCCGGGTTACGCAGGGCAAAACAGCTCCATCTATTCGGGGGTTATGATGTACACCCCCCAGGTGTTTGACGCCGCCATTCAGACGGCCAATGCGCTG
>JAWOJC010000031.1:0-3903 GCA_046484315.1 Smithellaceae bacterium
CGTCCACCACCACACGGTGATCAACGTTCAACATATCAATACCTACCGCAACGCAAGGGTTAAAAACGGCCTGGTCGCGGTCCACCGACAGCACTTCGGCCGCGGCCTCATCGCCAAGACGCATCGGGTCAAGGCCGATGCGCAGCACATGCGACCGATGCACGCCGCGCCGCAGGTCACCGCGTCGGCGGCCGGGTTTGTACCGACAAGGGACCGTGGCAAGCGTCCTCCCGAAAAGTATCTGAAACGATCCGTGGTGACCTATCGCCGGCCCCCATCCGCTGCAACGCCGGCCGTCGGCACGACGCCCCGCAACGATGCCCGCAAAGACCGGATAAGGCTCCAACAGCCCACTCCGGTCACGCGACGGCCGATCGCCCTACCCGTGCGTCCCTCCCAGAACGTGGGTGGGAGCCATGGTCCTGACAAGGGCTCCAGGGCAGATCGCCCCCGGACGCCGCGTGTTGAAACGCCCAAAGACACGCGAAAGCCGTTGCAGCGCCCGGCCCTTCCGCCCGTGATGCGACCCGCACCGGCCCAGCGTCAAACGCCCCCGCAAGTGCCGACACCGCGCGTGGCGCCGCCGCCTCAATCCTCCAAATTCCGTTCTCCGCCGGAGAAGAAAGGACCGCGGGATGTCGCGCCACGACCCGATGGCCCACAATCCAGGAGGGAACCGGACCCGGTTCGGCCGCTGCGTTCCATCGAACGCACCCCGGAGCGCAGCGCACCACCGCCTGTCATCGCCCCGGAATCGCCGGATCGTGGATCCAGCCCGGCACGACGGCCCTTGAACAACCGAATCGGCAGGAAAGGCGAACAGTCCACGCCGGAAAGGGGCAGACCGGAGTCCTACCAGCGGGAAGAACGCCGGGCCACCGAACAGAGAGGGTATCGTCCGGGAGTCTCAACCCCAAATAATGCAGCCCCGCGTCAAGGCCGAGGCGCCTGGCGGGGCTCGCCGGAAAACCACCCCTATCGCCGGTGACGGCGACCCTGAATATCTTTGGAGATCAAATAAATAGCGTCCATCCCGGTATATTGAGCGCATCGTTGTGGCACTTTAACGGGTTGCCGGTGGCATCGACCGCCTGCCCGATCCACGCCGGGTCCAATGAATATCGTTCCGTCAGAATCTCCGATTCCCGTCCGCTCATTTGACAAATTAAATACTTTATATTATTAAATAATGAATTTAAATGGAAGGCGTGTACGCGAAACCTGCAAGTCGATTTGGCGACTATGAAGGCGCGGGATCGCCCCCCATGGAATTAAAGTTCTCCCTATGTTCGGCCGATAATAAATGAATCACACCAGTGTAGGAAATACCGGTGCTGCTGGGGGAGAAACATGATTGTGGGCCTTGGCTCATTTACAAACAAAATAATTTCCTATTTTTCTGCACGCACTGAGTCCTTCCAGTCCGCACTGCAATTGATGGCACGGCGATGCAGGTCGGCAACTCTTCGATTTAAAATTGCTTTCTTTGTAGTTTTGCTCCTGACAACCACCTCTTTTATCCTCAGTATCGTAACAGTCAAGATAATGAACAACTATATACTGAATGAGATTATTAAAAGAGGGGAATCGGTGGAAAAGAGTATTGCCGCGGCAGCAGGCTACAGCCTTCTGTCAAGGGACCTTCTGGCCCTAGACAATCTTGTCTTTCAAGGAAAGTCATCAAATGGCGACATGCCTTACGTGTTCATCCTCGATACGGCCATGAAGGCGATCGTCCATAGTCAAACACCCCTGGTGGGGGAGAGCATGCCCGTCGCCCAAGGTCGCCTTTACAGGAAGAGTGCCGACGGGGTCACCGTAAACGAATTGTCAGATTCATCGGGCACCCTGTTTGAAATTTCGTGTCCCATCGTTTTCATGAAAAAGACACTGGGCAGTGTTATCGTCGGCATGAACAAGTCCGTACTGCTGGAGGCACAGAAAAAAGTCGGCAATATGATATTGATTGTCTTTGGAATCATTGTCGTTCTGGGAACGGTCGCAAGTTCATTGCTGGCATCTTTCTTGATAAAGCCAATAAGAGAGCTCTCAGCGGGTGTCGAAGAATTAAAATATGGGACCGGGAAAAGTCCGCTCAGGATCTACTCTCAGGACGAGCTGGGGAAACTGACCCGCAATTTCAATGAAATGTCGGCATTGATAGCCAAGCAGCGCGGAAAACTTTCCAAGTATGCCCGTGATCTTGAAGAGGCCTATGTTTCCATAGTCAAGGTGGTGGCCGCAGCCATAGACGCAAGAGACACCTATACCCATGGCAATAGCGCCCGGGTGGCCAGGTTTTCTCTGCTCATCGGTCAACAGATAGGCCTTCCCAAAAAGGAGCTGAAAGATCTGGAGATCGCGTGTCTGTTTCACGATGTAGGCAAGATCAAGACGCCGGACTCCATCCTGCTCAAACCGGCTAAACTCAACCGTTCTGAATACAATGAAATGATACGGCACGTGGACTACGGCGCCGCCATCCTCAGCTGGGCGCCATCATTATCCAAGTATATCCCTTCGACGCTGCACCACCACGAGTGGCACAACGGCAAGGGCTATCCAAATGGGCTGGCCGGCGACGATATCCCATTGTTTGCAGCGATCATAACGATAGCGGATGCATTTGACGCCATGACTTCAGATCGGCCTTACCGGAAAGCCCTTCTGAAAGAAGAAGCGCTGCGTGAAATTTCTCGCCAGTCAGGGACACAGTTCCGCCCGGATCTTGTTGCGGTCTTTCTCGAACTGATGGAAAAGGGCCGTGACCAGCATGTCCCGCTCTATGTCGTTGGGGCTTCAGGATGATAAATACCTACAGGTCAAAACTGTTTGTCCTCATTTTTGTATTCCTGCCCGTCGTATGGTCGTGTGCGGAGATGAAAGGATGGGTGTCGCAAAAAATCTCTGGCGAGGCGCCGGCGCCGCCACCTGTCAAGGAAACCGCACAGACTCCCACTGAGGCATCGGCTCAAGCGGCCACTCAGGCCAAAAAACAGATGGCAGCAGGCGCGTACCAGAAGGCGATCGACATCTACGCTGTGGCGCACCAAAACCATCCGCACGATCAAGCACTGCTGAATGAGTATGTGAAAAGCATAGAGAAAATAAAATCTACAGCCGACCAGGCATCAAATGAGCAGGACTTTGTTACGGCCGGCAGGAACTATGATGTTCTGTTGAAAAATTATTCGAAAATTAAAAGTGTTAACAAAAACCTCTCGTTCAACGACACCTATCTGGATGAAAAACTTTCTATCTGCAAGAAGACGATTTCCAAACAAGGGTTTGAAGAATACCGGAAAGGCAACCTCGGCGGGGCGATTGCACTGTGGGAGGCGCTCCTTGACATCGACCCTCAAAATACAGACATCAAAGAGTCGGTAAACACAGCCAAGCTGCAGCAGAAGAACCTGCAAAAATAAAAACTTCCGATTGGGCCTCCGGGTTTCCTTGCAGTCGTATAACGGCCATTGCCATGGATGAGGCACAAGACCTGCCGTTTTGTCGCGTGTTTTGTGACACAAATTTTTCAACGCCTCTTTGACAGCCTGCCCAACGATTCCTAATCTATTATCCAACCAAAATAGGCAAATTTGATTGAGATCAAGGCGTACGAAAATTTTAACCGCAGGCTTATAGTTGACGTTCAGGGGATTAAATTTTTCGCGCAACGCCGATATCGGACAAATTGGCCATTTGTGGATGGGCACCAATCCATGCCACATCGGGTTGCAAAGTACCGACAGGGACAAACGCGCTTCACGCCAGTTCAGATCGACGCTACCGTGGTGTTTCAACGCTGTCATTCATGGCAAACCAGCTCATCTTAACCCTGCCGGGCACCTCAGAGCCCGGCAGGGTTAAGATGAGCTGGTTTGCCATGAATGACAGCGTTGAAAC
>JAWOJC010000081.1:0-3108 GCA_046484315.1 Smithellaceae bacterium
CGTAAAGGTTGACATAGCCGTATATTTTGACGTCTATGCCGAGTTTTACGTCGGGGGCAATGTTTTGCATGGATTTATTCGATTGGCTCTCGCAGAGCTCTCAGAGCGCACAAGGTTTTTTTCAGCCGCAGACGCACGCAGACATGCACTGATATCTTCTTTGGCCGACCCTGGTTAGATCCTTCTTGGAAGGGCTGTCAAGACAGCATTTAACAGGGAAGGCCCGGCCAAAGAAGAGTGGGTCATCGTTTCGCGATAGAAAAGAAATTGTTGCGGCGTTCATGTGATTTGAATGTTGGAATTTCTGATTTGTTTTGGATTCAGTGCTTCGTATTTCGAGATTAATTGTATAATAATTGCCCAAAGGGTTGGCTGATTTTCGTCGGTGCCTGTTGGCGTGGATCTGCGGCCAATTAAAGAGCTGCGGACATTTTTTGAAACTCCGGCGGATTTTGCGAAAGTTCGGAGATATAGACTTTTGCACCGTCTCTTCTCAGGGACTCCGATGCAGCCTCGAGGACTTCCACGACATGCAGGCCGTCCGAACCCGAGGAATTCGGCTGCTCCCCTGTCATGATGCAGTCCAGAAAGTGCTGGCATTCGACTTTCAGCGGCTCCATCTGTTTTAAATACGGTACGTACAAATCTCCGTAATGGTAGGAATAGTGGAAATCGGCAAAGGTATCGTAATGGGGGGGAACTTCGACGCGTTTGTCGTATATTCTGATCTTTTCATGGGGCTCGTTGTCATCATAAAGAATCATTTGACGGCTTCCCACAAACGTCATCCTTCTCACCTTGTTGGGATCCAGCCAGCTGTTCTGGATGGTAGCGAATTCCCCGTTGGTAAACGTCAGCGACATATTGGTCACGTCCTCGATCCCGGGATTGATATGAGCCTTTCCCTGGCAATTTACGGCGGTAACGGGTATTTCCAGGATATACAGAATAATGGAAATATCATGGGGCGCAAGATCCCATGCCGCGTTGATGTCCGTCTGAAACAGCCCCAGGTTCATCCGCTGGGAACTGATATACAGAAGTTTACCGATGTTTCCTGACTTTATGATTTCTTTGATTTTTCTCACCGGCGTCGAATAGATAAAGGTGTGGCCGGTCATCAATATCAAATTTTTGCACTCCGCCAGGTCCATCAGTATCCTGCATTGCAAAACACTGGATGCCATGGGTTTTTCGACAAAGGTATGTTTGCCGGCGTCAAGGCTCTTTTTGGCAAGTGCAAAATGCGACCAAACCGGGGTGGCGATGCAGACGGCATGAATCTCCGGATCTTTGACCATCGCTTCAAAATCAGAAGTGGTATGGACCTCCGGATACATCTGCCTGACGCGCGCCAGCCGTTTCGGGTCCTTGTCGCAGGCCATTTTCACATGACATCCGGGAAGGGACCTGAAGTTCCGAATGAGATTCGGACCCCAGTAACCGCACCCGACAACGCCGATGTTGATGTGTTCTGATCGTTTCATTTGAAAAAGCCTCCTTTATCGTTAGGACCGTTTAGATGCTTTGGATGGTTGAGTGGTTAAATGGTTAAAAGCGTTTAGATGGTTTGGATCGTTTAAATGGTTGAGAAGAAATTAGCAAAGAGCATGGAGCATAGGGCATAGGGTCATTGGTTCAGGGCTCACGGTTCACGGTAGACTATTTGACCATTTAACCACTTGACGATTTAACCAACACGAAGTGCCCCAACCTTCTGTTTTTCTGATCTTCTTACCCTCTGCTCTATGCCCTCTGCCCTCAATACGCACCTTTGGCTGAAATCACCACCCAAACCGTCTTGAATAAAATCTTCAGATCCAGCCACAACGAGAAATTGTTGACATAAGCGATATCCAGACGGACCATGTCATCAAAAGTGGTCATACTTCTTCCTTTCACCTGCCAAAGCCCTGTAATCCCCGGTTTTACCTCCAGCACCCGTCTGAAGTGCCAGTTCTCGTATTTTTCCACCTCGTAGAGAATTGGGGGGCGCGGCCCGACCAGGCTCATCTCCCCTTTCAGCACATTGAAAAGCTGGGGAAGTTCATCGAGACTGGTTTTTCTCAAAAATCTTCCAAAGGGCGTTATCCGGGGATCATCATTCATCTTGTACAACGGTTTGCACTCAGGCTCCAGACGGTCGGTGTCAAGACGTTTTTTGATTAATTTTGTCACATATTCCCTGTGTCTCTCTTCACTACAATTGGTATACATGGTACGAAATTTCAGGAAGATGAATTTTTCGCCCAAATATCCGATTCTCTTCTGCCTGAATAGAATGGGACCACGAGAGGTGAGCTTGATCAGAATCGCTATAATGAGCATCACCGGTGAAAAGAGAATGATTCCGGCCAAGGCCCCCACGATGTCCATGGCTCTTTTGACCCCTTGTTCCAGTTTGGGCAGGCTGGCCTCATTTAAAATGTCTGAATACAGGGGCCATGTGAGACTCCTATGATTCATCGGGTCCCACTTCATGGTCAGGGTCGTCGAGGTGCCCTCGATACCTGATGACTTCGGCATCGACCCGGGTCCTGGATTGTCCATAGGCCCGGTTTGTTCCCCACGTTCACTTTCCCCGTTCTTAAACACCTCCGGAAATGACATGATCATCATGTTCTTTTTAAGATCGTAATTATTTTCAAGGCCAAAAGATGACCTGAGTCCATTGTTGAATTTTTTATTCAGCTTTTCGACAAGAGCATATGCATCGGTCGTCGAGGTGGCGGACAGGATGATCTTCAGTGTGGTATTGTCGTACCAGGTTTTGATGTCGCTGAATCGGCAATTTTCCCGCACCATGTGGGAGACGGCTTTTTTGATTCGAAGGAAATTCAGGTGCGAATGTTTTTTCGCTAAATCCGCCAGTTCCAGGATATCGATGCTCAATACGGAAAACGGCAACCCCGAACGTTCGGTTCTTCGCTGCTCTTCGCACAGTCGAAAATCAAAAAAGCATCGGTTATAGAAACCGGTTTTGATGTCTAGATCAGGTTGTCGGGATTTGAAGTTGAACATGGTCATTATCCTCTTTCCTATTTTCTCTCTTCTTTCTGCTGCAACAATCAGCACACTTCGCCAACCAACTTTCATCTTTATCCTTCA
>JAWOJC010000142.1:0-9335 GCA_046484315.1 Smithellaceae bacterium
CAGGAAGAACTTTCGTCGCCGGTATAGTGGCGGTAATCAAAAAAAGATCCACCCAGGGTTAATTTTGAAAGACTGTCCGGCGCCCATTCCACCGAGGTGTTGACGCCGATGCGTTCCTGTGTGCGTTCATCCGTGTCCATCTTGTGCTCGGAATAAAAAGGACGAACTTTCACCTTGAGATTCGGTGTGACATCATAGCCGAGCGCTCCGGTAATAAGATGTTCCAAGTAGTGGTCCGTTTCTTTATCCACCCCGTCGGATTCGCGATAGGTGTAACTCAGAAGCCCTCCGAAGCCGCCCTTCTTGATGCCGCCTGTGATTTCGTGAATCTGTGTGGCGCGGCTGCCGATGGCGGATGAGGCGGAAAGGGAATATTCTTTTTGAGCCTGTTTGGTAATGATATTGACCACGCCACCGATAGCTTCTGAACCGTACAAAGCGGAAGACGGGCCTTTGAGCACTTCAATGCGTTCCACCATTTCGATAGGAATGGACTGCATGTCCGTGGCGTCGCCATGTCCGCCGATCCAGCGCTGCCCGTCCACAAGAATCAGCGTATGCTTGGCATCGAGCCCCTGCATCTGAATTTTCCCCTTATCGCCCCAGGAACCGGACGTTTGATTGATTTCAACGCCGGGAAGCAACTTTAGCGCGTCGGCGATGGTTTTGATTTGCTTTTGTTCGATTTCCTCTTTGGTAATCAC
Source organism: Smithellaceae bacterium (assembly GCA_046484315.1). GTDB lineage: Bacteria > Desulfobacterota > Syntrophia > Syntrophales > Smithellaceae > UBA8904. The sequence continues at coordinate 705 of JAWOJC010000142.1, forward strand.
CTCTGCCGCCACCGGCACATCGCCTAGCGTATGTTCGGTTCGCGTGGCGGAAATCACCACCTGATCCAGTTTGAGTGGATCGCTTGTCTTGGCCGCCGAATCCTGTCCAAAGACAGGGACGACTGCCATCAAAAATACGGTTATGGCCGCAGCGCCGAGCATCAGCGTTTTTTTGCAACCGGATACACTCTTCATCGTACTATCCTCCCTTGAATGTTTGCCTCCGGTTGTCCAGTCGGCGTGATGGTCAATACTCCCGCGTTCCGGGTAAAAATGCCCGAAACGCCTCCTTTTCCTTTTTTCTTATCCGCTCATATCCTGTCTCCTGTGAAGATGGGTTGCTACTGCGTAATGACACGGCTTGGAATTTCCACCACGTGTCCCGGTCCCGCGTCGAATACCACCGTGAACATGCCTTCGGGCCTTTCAAATTCAAACGTGCTGAGACGGTCCATCCGGCCTTTGATCAGCGTCTTTCCCCGGCTGTCTTTGACTTTCAGGGAAACACCGGCCGCGGACGATCCGTCTGAAAAACCGCCTTCACATGTGATGGTCCCGTCGCCGTTATCGACGCAAGCGCAAAGCGGCGTGTGCGCAAGGGCCTGACCGGCGCAGACCGTGGCCATGATCAGGGCCGCGCAAAATAAACGTATCGGTTTCATCCTCTATCCTCCTTTTTGGGTGATGTGTTCGCTGCGGGGACGGACAAGTCCGGCGAGAATCGTCACCCCGAGCGCTATCGCATAAAACGCGGCAAGCGCACCCAACCCGCTCAGCCCCAGCGTCTGTCCTCCCGTAAAGATCAGCATCGCAGCGGCCAATCCCAAAACCGCCGGAAACCCGATGGCCAAAAGCATGAATCCTGTGGATGCGGCCTGGATCTTCACCGCGATGGCCGCAGCGACGCAGGGCGGAAAAAACACCATGAAGATGATGAGCGCCGCCGCATGAAGCGGTGTCATCCCGGTTTCCGGGCTTGCCATGCGCGCCTCCAGAGACCCGTTTTTTTCATCGGGCGAAAAAATGGCGCCCAGTGTGGCCACCGCGCTTTCCTTGGCGGCAAGCGACCCCAAAAGCGCCACATTGATTCGCCAGTCAAAACCCGCCAGGGCGGTCACCGGTTCCATCGCCTTTCCCAACCGGCCCAGAAAACTGTTTTCCAGTCGATTGCGCCTGACATCCAGAAGCAGTCCGTCGCGCTTGCGCATAAGGGTTCGCAGAGCGCGGGCGGCTTTTTGCCCTGCCGGGTCTGCCTGTGGGCGGACCACGGTAAAAAAATCGGGATGGATCATTTCATACCGCTCGTTTACGGCGGTCTGCGCTGCTTCGCTGCGCGCGAGCATTCTGTCTTTGCGGTAGGCTTGCGCATATAGAATCAACGCAAGCGTCGATTTCTCCGACGCGGCGATCCCGGCGTAGCGCGTGTCGGAAACAGCCCGACTGAAATCGGCCAGCATCGTGCGCTTTTCTGCTTCATAGCGGGCCATTTGTGTGTCTCCTGGGCCGGGAAGCTGAAGCAAAATGAAGATGACTGCGGCCACCGCCGCAACAATGGTCGTGATTTTTTTTAAAAACAGCCAGACACGCTCGATGGCTTTACCCAGGACGCCCCGTAGCGTCGGGATGTGGTAGTCGGGCAGCGTCATCACAAATGGCGCGGTTTCCTTGTGTTTCAAAACGGTGAGGCTCAGGAGTTTCGCCACGGGCAACACGACGAGCAGGCTGATGCTGGAGATGAAGAACATCACCCAACCCTTGTGCGCCGCGAAATACGCGTTGACCAGAAGGATATACAAAGGCACCTTGGCCATGCAGTTGAGCATGGGAACGGTGAGAATCGTGGCCAGCCTGGAGCGTTCATCGGGAATACCCTTGCAGGCCATGACGGCCGGAACCGCGCAGCCGCCGACATAAACGCCGCCTAACACCATGGGCAAAACGGACTGGCCATGAAGACCGAAGCGGTGGAGCGCGCGATCCATGATAAAGGCCATGCGCGGCATGTAGCCTGTGTCTTCCAAAACAGCGATGAGGGCAAACAGAATAAAGAAGATCGGCACATAGTTTAATAGGGCATTGACGCTGTCGATCAGCCACAAAAAGAAGCCTGTCACCAGCGGCGCTTCGATGAACCCGGCCACCGGAAGCAGTCCCTCGACGCCCTGCCGAAGCTGCGCCAGAAGCGGCCAGGTGTACTCTGTCAGGCGGTAGCCCTGCACGATGGACAGATAGTAAAGCAGGAAAATGATTCCCATTAAAAGAACGGGGCCGATGAGGGGATGGCAGACGACCCGATCGATGCGCTCAGACGGCGTCGTAGCCGCCAGACGATGGCTTATGACGCATGAATCAACGATTTCGGCTGCGGCCTTGCGCCGGCAAAGCGCAATATGAACCGCGGGGGCCAGACCTGATTCGCGCTCGAACGCAGCGCGGTTTATTTCGGCAAGCTCCACCAGGGCGTCAAAGTGTTCGAGCCGACGGCCAATGACCTCCAGGTCATCGGGGTTGCCGGCCATCAGCTTGACAGCCGCGAAGCGAACCGGAAATGCCGCAGGATCGGGAAGCATGCCGGCCAACCGCTTTTCCAATGCGCCAAGATAGGGTTCCATCTGTCCGTAATCGATCCGCAAAGGTGACCCGTTGGCCGAGCTTGCCAGTTGTTCGGAAACGGCTTTTTGCAGCGTCTTTTTACCGTGAGAGCGGTTCATCGCGGTGGGCACAACCCCGGAACCCAGGTGTTTTTCCAGGGCGGCGGTGTCGATGGTCAGCCCGCGGGCCTTTGCCTGATCCATCATATTGAGATTGGCTATGAGCGCAATGCCCATTTCCCGAATCTCAAGCGTCAGCGAAAGTCCCTGCGTCAGGGATGCGGCATTGAGTACATTGATGACGCACTTGGCCTGACCCGATAACAGAAAATCACGGGTCACGCGCTCTTCCGGAGAGGATGCGGTAAGCCCGTAGGCGCCGGGCAGGTCCACCACGGTCACCGTGCGGCCATCGAGCGACATCTTGCCGCTTTTGCGGTCAACCGTCACGCCGGGCCAATTGGCCACATGCTGGCGCGCGCCGGTGAGCGCGTTAAATACGGTGGATTTGCCGCTGTTGGGTTGTCCCACCAACGCAATCAGGTTCTCCTGGGAACGGGTCACGCGGGCGTCACCTCAATGAATCTGGCTTCCGCGCGTCGTAAACTCAAGAAGACATCATTAAACTGCACTTCCATCGGATCGCGAAGCGGCGCGTTTCGCACCACCCGCAGCGTAACGCCCGGATACACGCCCATGGTCAAAAGCCTTGCGCCGAGGCGGTCGGCATAAGTGAGCTTCGTGATGCGGCAGGCATTGCCGGGTTGAATCTGATCGAGTGTCGTATGCATCGGAGAGGTTCGCCTTTTTAATTGCTAGAGGATGTCAGCGCCTGTGAAACGGCGCTCAGGCTGAAGTTGGACATCATGTGAACCGGTTTGTTGTGCTTTTTGCCCAGATTTTTGATAAGCGAGCAGGCGCCGTGCGAGTTGCAGTTGACCGGACACAAAATGATGTCCGCCCGCTTAAGCGAGCTTTCCAGCTGTCTGGTTCCGTTTTTCATGTGGCCTTCGTGATATTCGAGAATGCCCCCGCGCTCTTCGATGAGCCTGCGATAGTTGGCTTCCATCCGGGCAATGCCGCCGACAATCAGGATGCGTTTTTGACACAGATTAAAAGCCGGGCACTCCGGCGTGCAGGAATTCTGATCGCGAAGCGTCTGCAAAGCGTTTTGCGAGGCTGCTTCCCACTGAGCGTTTTGATGCTTGAACATCTCAAGCTCGCTTTGCAGCCGTTCGATGGTCCGGCACGCGTCTCGAAGTTTCATTTCGAGCTCGCCCAACTGACGATCCTTCTGGTCGATCTGATCGCGCCGTGGCGTTTCGCAATCGGGGTCCGGTTTGACTTGTTCGCTTTTTTGCGTCGCCCTGGCTGTTTCGGCCTGTCGAACAAACGCCTGTAAGCGCTGCTCGGCCGAAGACAGCCTGCGGACCATGTCTTCATTCTCTTTTTGCGCTTTGCGCCGTTCGTTTTTCGCGTCTTTGTACTTGCGTTCGAATGAGGCCATTTCATTTTCCAGATAGGTCAGGCGCTGGCGGTTGCGGCAGTGCTCTCCGGAAGTCGCGTGCATGGACATATGAATCATTCCGAAAATTTCCACCTGGGCCTTCTGTGATAAATTCTGCCGGGTTACGGCGGCCCAAAATACGTCCAGATAGTCGCCGTTTTGGAAGCTTTCGCGCCAGTGGCGCATAAATGCGTCTTCATCCCGGGCATGCAATCTCGATTGCGCCGATCCGTATTTCGCATTGAGTGTCTGGTTGATTCTCAAGGACAGGGCGTTTTCGCTTCCCGAGGAGGCCACCAGCCGTTCGTGTATTTCGAAGGCGCTCTTGTTCTTAAATGGGATTCCCGCCTTTTTCAGCGCGTCAATTTGCTCCGCTTCCGTCAGACACAGTCCAGCGATCGGGCAATGAAAGCATTTATCAATTTCCCAGAAACGCAGTGGCGCTGAACTTCTGTTTACAGGATCAGTCCATCGCCCTGTTGGATTTACTGCCGGATGACCTTCGATATTTTTCATCATTTGTGTCCTTTCTTCGTTTTTATGGACCTGGGCGGTATCAGCGGATGCTTGGGCCGGCCGCAGGCTGTCAGTCCTGGAATCTTGTCTTTTCACGCTTTTCAATCTGAACGATACGACCATTATGAATGGTCACGACCACCTCGCCGAAACGAATATTTTGAATGGTTTGCATGATCTGATCCAGAACCGTGATGCCGGCGCGCATGCCAGTATCAGGTCCGTTACTCTTCACATCCTTTATGCCGAGCGTTTGATTCATTTTTATTATCCGAAACGATACTCTATGGGGATCACGATTTGGGCGCGCACCGGCGGACGTGGAAAAGGCGCAATCCGACGAATGGTTTTAACGGCGTTGTCATCGAGAATTTTGTGGCCGGAGCTCTCCACGATCCGGATTTCCCGAACATGACCTTTCTCGCATATGACAAAAGCCACGGTCAGTTGACCTTTCCAACCCATCCTGCGTGCGGCGGAGGGGTAATCGAGATGTTTCATGATAAGCTCGCGGATATAGTTAAAATGCTCCTTCAAATACGCGGACTGGGCTGGGTCATGTCCCGGATTCGCAGCGTTTGAACCCGTGGCGACAGATGCGGCCAAACGTGTGTCGGAATCATCCCCCTGTTCATACAGGGCCCGGGGCATCGATTCCACCGGGGCGGCGTTGACGACTACATCGACGGATTCATGGGTTGCAATCGCGCTTTCTTCGACGGGTTCGGCAACACTCGGTGGTTCGGGCGCGGGCAAAACCTCCGGGGAAACAGCAACTTTTTGGTCGCGTGACGCAGGTTCAGGCGTTGCCTTTTTCGGGGGCGGCGTTTGGGCTTTCTCCTGCGAATCGCAGGGTGTCGCCGTGAAAAATGGTTGTCCGTCCAGAAGGATCGTTACCACCTTTGTGGGCGCGGCAGCGGCTTGACCGATGACGACGACCGCCAGACTGACAATCATCGCGTGCAAGGCGGCCGACACGAAAATTGAGATCTTTGATGACCGAACGCTTTCCATCTTGATGGATACGGTCATGGGGTCTGTATGGTCAACCGAGGAAGTCTGTTTCGGATTTCGCATGGCATTGCCTTTTCAGAATTGATGTTCAGTTTGCAGGGCGACTTTTGTGAGTCCCCTTCGGTTTAGAATGTCCAGCACATCCACGCAGGCCTGAATCCGGAGATGCCGGTCCGCGCGGACTAACACCTTGGTCTGGTCGCCCACCTCACGCACCGCCTGGTCCAGCCCGGAAAGCGTTGTGGGTTTCCCCTCCAGGTAAATGACACCACTTCCATCGATCACGATGGTCAATGTCTGTCCGGCCTGCCTGGCGTCCTGGGCGGCTTTGGGCAAATCAACGGGAATCATGCCGCTGGCGATAAATGTCGATGTCATCAGCACAATCACTAAAAGCACCATCATCACATCCACCAGGGGTATGACATTCATGTAATCAAAGCTCTTTTCTTCCATAAAGGATCTCCCATTGAAGCATCAGCTCCTTGGCCCGGCGCAAAAGAAAGTTGTACAAAACGACGGCGGGGATGGCGACCAGAAGGCCGACAGCCGTAGCCTTGAGCGCCAGCGCCAGGCCGGTCATGATTTTTCCCGGATCGGTCATCCCTTGCTGACCGATGGTTGCAAATGTGAACATGATGCCCAACACGGTGCCTAAAAGTCCCACATAAGGCGCGTTGCTGCCGACCGTCGCGATGATGTGCAGACGCCGGGTAAGGCTTAGTTCCAGAGACTTCAGATCGCCGAAGGACGAAAGGGAGATCGATCGGAAATTCAGCCCGCGTTCGATGGCGACGCCTAACGCCACCACGCTCATGGCGAGAAGTAAAACGATGACACCGTAATCAATCGATGCGACAATCCATTCCATGCTTTTCACGCGCACCGATTCTTTTTGTCTGCGCAGGTGCAGTTGGCGCAACGGCCCCCGCAAGAAGATCCGCTCTGGCCGGTGCAGCCACAGTCGACGTGGGACGAATGCGCCAAGGGTTGATGGGGTGTCGGTATCATAACTGCTGGTTGATCCTTTCTTTCATCGACGGGGATTATAGGGGACATACACTAAACCTCCTTGCTTGAAATGGTGTTGATTGTCATTATCAATGCACTGCCCAAAAAACGCCTTTAACTGTTTTTTACGATACAATCCGGACACAGCCCGTATAGATACATTTTGTGATCCGTCAGTTCAAATCCGTGATTCTGCGCCACCCGGCTTTGAAGCTCTTCGATGACCGGTTCAATCACTTCCAGGGTTTTTCCGCACTTGCGGCACAGCAGGTGGTCGTGGTGGGGATGATTATGAGCGTGCTCATAACGCATCACCCCGTCACCGAAGTCAAGTCCTCTCGCCAGGCCCGCGTCTATCAGGAGTTTCATCACGCGATACACCGTGGCCTGTCCGATCGCGGGATCATTTTCGCGCACAAAATCATAGAGCTCTTCGGAAGAGACATGTCTTTCAATGCTCAAAAAGGCCTCCAGAATCAGCTCACGCTGCGAGGTTCCGCGCAGATTGCGCCTGGCTAGATAGTTATGGAAAATCTTTTTTTCAGTTTTCAACGTCCTGCCTCTTATGTGTAAATGATAATCATTATCAGGTGTCGTCTCATTACAGGATGGCGGGCATGAAAGTCAAGAAAATATTTCAATACGTTCTCATTTAATTGAAAATGCGCATTGAATTCGGCGTCATAGACCTGGACAATTATAATATCAGGTCTGTGATAAAAAAATCACTTGATTTGTATTTATTAAAATTATATTTAACACAATATAATATATGTTAACGAGAGGAGACGCCTGTGACACAAGAAAGACAAGACCATTTATTCGAGATTCGAAAATCATTTAGATTGATGTGGGACGGGTTTCCGCATCCGGTGCTTCTGGTGGAGCAAAATCGAAATATTGTGGATGTCAACGAATCCGCGAGAAATTTGGGGGCGCCGGTCGGTGTGCGGTGCCGCGATATTTCTCCGTATCCCCAGAAGTGTAAAAAGCACTGTTTGGCGGATAAGGCGCTGGCTTCCGGTTCGTCCGAACGAATGATCAGCCGTCAGGGGAACAAAATATCAGCGACTTACTGGATACCCCTGAAGACTAAACAAGATGACCTGTATGTCCATTTCGTGATGGAGTTTCCTGATGCGATGATTCAGGAACAGGAAAACTAATAGTAATCTCACAATAAGGAGGAAAAGGATCATGTCTAAAAGTTTAATGGAATATTTTAACAAGCAACCCCGTCTCGGCGTGCTCAGCACAAGCAGCAAAGCCGGCGAGGTCGATTCAGCCTATTTCGGATCGCCGCGCATGGTTGACGAGTCAACGATTATGGTCGCCTTGGGCAAAAATAAAACTTTCGCCAATCTCCAGGAAAATCCCAATGCCTGCTATCTGATCATGGAGCCTGGTAAAAGCATAGCCGAATGGAAGGGACTTCGAATCTATCTGACCATGACCAATTATGAAACATCCGGTGGTCAGGTGGATATGATGAAAAAAATGATCACTGAAATGGCCGGAGAAGCAGCTGGCAAAATGATTTATGCGGCAGTGACTTTTTCCGTTACCGGCGTCAGACCGCTTGCCGATTTCGGTCAAGGGTGGGACAAGTCCATCGGATGAGCCGCTGCCAACAAATCAAATACACAGAAACGATTAGATAAACCAATATCGAAAGAGGAACACATGCGTAACATAATGAAGCTTATTTTAGTGGGGGTGATGTTGGCGGCATTGACGGCCTGCGCAACAATGGATGCTCAAAAGACATCGAGCGCGCAGGATTCAAAGGCACATGATTTTACCCTGCCGGATCAAAACGGCAATGAGGTGAAGCTAAGCGATGTGCTCGCCCATTACCGCGGCGCCGTGCTGGCTTTCTATCCCAAAGACGACAGCCGTAATTGAACGTCCCAATTCGTTGAGTTTCAACGAAACATCGCAGAATTTGAAAATCGCAATATCAAGGTTCTCGGGATCAGCAAAGACTCGGCG
>JAWOJC010000194.1:0-4137 GCA_046484315.1 Smithellaceae bacterium
GCGTGGTCGAGGCCTGTCTGAATATTTACAAGACTTCCGGTTCTCAGGGATTGCTTCAGTCACATGCCTGATCGTTTAAAATAACTCGACATTATCGCCCAGCCCCTCGTCCTGCCCCGCCTGTCCGGGCTCGGAAGAAACGTCCGGAGCCACAACCTTCGCGGGCGGCTTTTCTACCAGCGTCACGCCCAGCGACGCCATATGCGTTTTCCTTTCGCTGTGCATCGTGTACTTGGCCGACAAAGCCTCCAGATGCAGGGTTTTGCGCCGCCGGTTTTTTTCCGGCTGATGGCCCGCCAGTTTTTCCGCCGATGCGCCCAGATACGCCATGACACCCGCCAGATCAGCATGCACACGCCGGTGAATGCCGATCCCGTCGGCCAACTGATCAATCTCCGCGGCAAGCGACAATCCGGCTGCTTCGATGCGCGGCAGGCTCTCCCCGATGTCCGTTTCCATGCCTCTTAACGCAGACAGCATCTCGCTGAATGTCTCATGAATCGTCTTCATCCGGTCCGCGCCCAGGTCGCTGTCCGCACCGGCCATTCTGGAAAGTGACGCGGCGCTGGTCACCGCCCCCTCCAGATGCCCGGTCACGCGGGTCACCATGGCGGCCGTGCCGGTGGATAAATGGTGGATTGAGTCGGCCAGAACGCCCAGCGTGGCGCCCTCGTCGCCGATGTGCGCGGCATGCACACGCGCGTTGAGCGCGAGCCGCTGCATTTCAATGCTGATTTTCTCCATCCCGGAAACGAAGACGTTCATGCCCATTGCCTGATCGGCAAGCCCGCTCATCGCGGAGGCAACCTCTCTTTTAATGCCCGCAACTTCGTTCGCCTGCGCGGTCAAATCGCCAATGTCTTTTTCCAGGCGTGCCACAAAGGACTCTTTTGCGCCCCGCTTCCCGCCTGTGACGGACAATATCTTTTCAGACATGACGCTCACGTTGCCCGACACACGTTGCAGACTCGCCAGTATCCGCTCCACCGCGGCCGTCAAATCTTCATCCGCATGATGGAGCTGCGCCGCCTGCAGAAGGAACAGATCGGCAATAACCTCGCCGGACGGAGGCTCATCCGCTTTCGCGACGGAAACTTCTTTTCCGAAGCGGCGGATCAAAGACGCGCAGGAGCGCTGAATCCGGCCGATATAGCCGGACGCGCCGATTTGTTGCGGAAGCTCATCCAGCGCGTGACAGACATGCTCGACGCGCTGGCGGGTGATGTCATGAAACTGCAGCGACGAAACCACTTCGCCGATATGGCGTGAAATATCCGTCCACGTCGCGGATAGGTCCTGAATCGTCCGGGCGGACGCGTCGTTTTGTTCCGCCAGAATCGATAGATCGTGATTGATTTGTTCCAGAATCCGGCCACCCTGAATTTTTTGCTGTGCTTCGCCATGCTGAAGCTGCGCCAGATTGCGGTTCAGCGATTCGACGGCCTGCCTGGCTTGTTCCGTCAAAGCCTCCATTTTCTGCGCGATCATGACCGCGAGGCGCTGCACGTCTTCGGCAAGCTTTTGAAAGGAGGTGTCGGTCAGGCCCAGACGGGCAATTTCAATTTTAATATAGTTGCAAAGGACGTTCAAATTGCGAACCACTTTTTCAAACGACACCAGCGGCTGCTCCAGCGAGAAAAAATGATGAAGGATCTCCGCCACCGTATCTTTTTCCGACTGCATGCCGCCGGCGTTTTCCATCAGAGAAGACATCCGGTTGAATCCCTCGCGCACATCGCGCATGGCGCTTTCGGATATTTTTCCGGCAATTTCAGATGCAGCGCCGGAAATGTCATTGGCCTGCTGATAAATCCCCTGCAGCGTCTCCCCGATCCGCAGAAATTCCGCCTCTGTGGAACCGGCAATGCTCTCCAGAATGGATATATGCGGCCGCAAGTGGCCGAGCGCGATTTGCTGCGGACTGGTAAAAAGATGATTTAAACCGTTTTGACCCATGAAACAACGTCCCCGAAATAAAGGATATCAAACCAGCGTGTTTAAAAGCATTAAGAGTGCCAAACACAAAGGTGGATAAAAGAAAAACGCTGAACATTACAAATTTCAATGACATGCGGCATATTTTCGCCGGAGGCGAACGCCAGAGGCGTTCATGACAGAAGCTAAAATTCGGGATTAATCCGTATCAGATGGAAGGCGTCCGGTTCCGGCGGACGGGAGAAGGAAGGATAAAGGACAAAGGACAAAGGACAAAGGACAAAAGGCAAAAGGCAAAAGGCAAAGGCAAAGGGGCAAAAAAATGCGGGGTGGGACAGACGTTAAACCCGACACGTTGATTATTAAACTTTCAGCCCGTACTTTTTGAGCAGTTCATAGAAGCGTGACCGCGACAGGCCGGACACGTCGCAGGCCTGCTTCACATCCCGGCCGCAAGCGCCGATCAGTTGACGCATGTAATCATATTCAATTTTGGCCACGGCCAGATCCCGCACATCATGAAATTTTCGTATGCCGTTTTCGCTGCCGTGATCTTCGATGCATACCCTGGCCGTCTCTTCCTGAACGAAAGAAGCAGCCGCCACCTTGACGCGAAGCTCGATGGGTAAATGTTTACTGAACAAAACCGGACTGAGGCCCGCTTCCACCATGACGCGCTCCAGCGTATTGAACAGCTCCCGGACATTACCCGGCCAGTTATAATGGCAGAGACAATCCATAAACTCGGGCGACAGGGTCTTTGGAGGAATCTCTTTGCGGGCGCAGAGCTTCGCAATGTAAAACTCAGTTAATTCAACGATATCTTCCTGCCTTTTGATCAAGGCCGGCGTTTCGATATGGAAAGACCGGATACGAAACAACAGGTCGTTGCGGAATTCCCCGTCGGCCACCATCGCGTCGAGATTGCGGTTGGTCGCCGCCACCAGGCGGAAATCGCTCGCAACTTCGGATTTTCCGCCAAGCGGGCGGAAACGCCTTTCCTGCAGAACACGCAGAAAAGATTTCTGAACCAAAAGCGGCAGCTCCCCGATTTCATCGAGAAACAGCGTTCCGCCGTCTGCCTGTTTAATCAGGCCCTCCTGCGTTTTGTCCGCGCCGGTGTAGGCGCCTTTTTCGTAACCGAACAGCGTGCTTTCCACCAACGTGGCCGAAAGCGCCGCGCAGTCCACCACCACAAAATTTTTATCGGCACGCGCGGAATTGTTGTGCACGGCCCAGGCGATCAGCTCTTTGCCGGTACCCGTCTCGCCGGTAATCAGAATGTTGGCGTCGGACACAGAGGCACGCGCGGTTTGATCCAAACAAAACCGCATGGTCTGCGACGATCCGACAATGCCTTCGCGCTTGAATACCTGTGGAGAGGAAATGAGTTTCCGGGCCTCACGGTATTGCAGCGAGCGCTCCAGAGGCAGCATGAGATGACTGATGGAAGACGGTTTCGCCACGTAATCCCAGGCGCCGCTTTTGATGGCCAGCTCCGCGCCGTCGGCGCCTGCGTCACCGGTCATGATGATGATTTCAGGCTCGGAGACACATGCCCGCAGACGGGCAATTGCATCCAGACCGCTGCCGTCGGGCATGTTCACATCCAGGTAAACGACATCGAAAGGTTGCGACCTGGCCAGAGAGAACGCATCCCCAAGCGTCGAGGCGCAAAAGGCTGCATGACCCATCTTTTGAACTTTGTGAGACAACATCTCACAAAACATACTGTCATCATCCACAATAAGAATCCTGGCCGCCATCAAAAGATTCCTTTTTTAGGTATAGGTCGGGGTAAGAAACTGCTGAGGCTGATATCGGCACGACGGCTTGGAAACTTAAAAAATTTTGACCTGCGTTATCCGATCCGGCGGGATTATGTCCGCCCGGCCCGGACGAAACGTCCCCGCCTCAGAACGGCAACGCCTTTTGCCCCGCAATAGTCGGCCCGCCTAAAATTTCCCAACTCATCGATATTCATAACACATTCATAATGCCTCTTTTTAATCCGCACCCCGAAAAAGGTTTTGGCATTCTTAATGCTATCATCCCGTCATCAGGAAAAGGACAAAATTCAGGAGAACCCGTAAGCTCTTCTAAAAAAAACGCCCTGTGTGGAGCGGAAAAGATATATCTCGAAGCTTTCCGTCTCAGGGCGCGGGAAAAAAATCCCGGGCTTCGTCAACCCGGGCCGATACC
>JAWOJC010000322.1:0-11522 GCA_046484315.1 Smithellaceae bacterium
CCGCCACAATGCCATATCAGAAGGCTTGGCGTCAATCTTCCCCTCGAAATAAGCATGAAAAATTTTTCTGGCAATCGGTGCAGCAACGGCCCCGCCGGAACCGGCATGTTCCGCAATCACAGCCACAACGATTTCCGGATGTTTTATCGGTGCAAAAGCAATAAATAACGCGTGATCTTTGTGAAGTGCTGCTATTTTTCTGTCACGATGGAGCTTTTCGTTTGGCGGCAACGCCACCACTTGTGAGGTTCCTGTTTTACCAGAAACCTCCACATGAGGTAACCGCGCAGCCGCACCTGTACCTCCGGGGCTGTTTACGGCCGCATGAAGCGCCTTCTGCAGGAAGGCGATCGTTGTTTTGTTCAACAGCAATTCACCTTTTTTCTCCGGGGGGAAATATTTATAAATTTTATTGTCCGGCCACTCAATGCGCTCGACCAGACGCGGACGCCAAAGCGTTCCACCATTGGCCAGAGCGGCGTATGCGGAGGCCAACTGCAACGGTGTTGATAAGTTGAAACCCTGCCCGATAGAAATGGAAATCGTTTCTCCCTTTTGCCACGGTTCCCGCAGTCGCATCTGTTTCCACTCTTTGGTCGGCACCAACCCTTTGCGTTCATGCTGCAAATCAATGCCCGTTAACTCTCCAAATCCGAACATTCTTGCATATTTTGCAATTGTATCCACCCCGAGCAGTTTCCCCAGTGTGTAAAAATAGACGTCGCAGGACACCACCAGCGCGCGATGCAGATCGACGTACCCGTGCCCGTCTCGCTTCCAGCAGCGATACCTCCGATTTCCCAGATCAAATGATCCATTGCAGAATATTTTGGTTTCCGGCGTGACAACACCCTCTTCCAGGGCGGCCGCTGCCACAATGAGTTTATACGTTGATCCCGGCGGATATTGGCCGGATATGGCCCGATTGGACAGAGGGTTGAACGGATCGGTCATCAGCTTCCGCCATTCTTCAGGCGGGATGCCGCTGTTGAATATATTCGGATCAAAGGATGGCGCACTGACCATAGCTAAAATCGCTCCGTTTTGCGGATTCAAAACCACAGCCGCGCCGGCCAACCCCTGGAAAGCGTCCCAGGTTGCTTTTTGTAAATTCGCATCGATGGTCAGGACGACATTGGCACCGGGGACAGGATCGATGCTGCCGAGATTTTTTATTTCCTTACCGTAAACATTGACTTCCACCAGTTCCGCGCCCCGCCGGCCGCGGATATGCGCATCGAGAACTTTTTCCAAGCCTGATTTTCCAAGAATGTCTCCGGATGAATAATCATCGCCGGTTTTTTCGAGCTCGCCTTTGCTGATCTCCCCCGTATAACCGACAATGGGGGCCATCATTGCGCCATCAATATACAGGCGAACGGGTGTCACATCCACATAAACGCCGGGAAGATCCAAAGCGTTCGTCTCCACCAGCGCAACCTTGTCCAATCCGACATTTTTTTCCAGTCTAACGGGCAGATAAGGTCGAACAGTCTTGGTAAAAGAGGGATCAATGGAAAGGTCCAGCGATTTCGTCTTGTAGATTTCCTGAATTTTTTGAATCACCTGATCGTGATTCTGGCCCCTGCCGGGCATATACAGAATATCGAAAGAAGGTCGGTTGTCCACCAGCACCAGACCGTTTCTGTCCATGATCAAACCGCGTAAAGGCTGAACCTTCCGGAACCGGACGGCATTGTTCTCTGATCTCTGCTTGAGCTCATCGCCTTTGATCACCTGCAAATACCATAGCCGGACCAGCAGAATTCCCAGCGCCAGCATCGCCACGATCATGACGATCTTGAGCCGTTGCCGATATTCCGATGGCTCAGGCCCGTTGCGGAGGCTGCATTGCGTTTCCATAAAAGAACCCTTCAATCCGGCGCATGGTGTAAAAAAATCCTACAGACAGAACACTGACCATCAAAGCCTGAGGAACAAAGACAGACATCACGGAGCTTGAGAGATCAAAACTGTAAGTAAAATGGTAAAACGCAATTAGGAGTAGCATCTCAATCAAAGCGCAAGCCAGACTAAACAAAGCGATTAAATATAGTTTTTCGGTCACCATCCGTAATGAAACGAAAAAAGCGCAAAGAAAAATCAGCATGTAAATAAGAGAAAACAAACCCTCGACAGAACCGGACAGGCAGTCAAAAACAAACCCTATGACAAATGCAAAAATCAACCCTTTTACGATCCCCAAACGAAAACCCGCGTAAATGACCACGACCAGGGACGCTTCCAATACCAGCCAACCCGAGAAAAGGACGTCGGCAATGGCACTTTGCAACACGATCAATCCGACCGCTAAAAAGGGTAAAGCCAGATAAAAAATCATTTCGTCGCTTTTTGTTTTCCTTTCGCAGACAGGTCTGCCGCCGTATTTACAACCAGTACCTCTTCGAGTTTTGAAAAATCAACAAAGGGGGTCACGCGGATTTTGATAAAAAGACCGACATCCCGGCGATCCACGGAACTGACAACGCCGATCAGCAAACCTTTAGGAAACACATCGCTCATGCCGGAAGAAACCACCATATCCCCTTCCTTCACATCCTGCATCTTGGAGACATATTTAATCGCGCAGCCTCTTGGACCCGCGCCCCGCAAAATACCCTGCACCCGCGTACGCTGAAACATGACGTCCACGTTCGAGCTTTCATCTGTGAGCAGCAATACCCGTGAGGAGTGCCATGACACATCCGTCAGCCTCCCAACCAGACCGGGCGGCGCGACCACCGGCATGCCGACTCTCAAGCCATGAATGCTGCCTTTGTTGATTTGCAGAGTCTTGGAAAGTGCGGCCTGTTCTCTGCCAATGACCCGGGCGGCAATCATCAGGTAATCGGGCTGGTCATACAAAGCAAGATAATGGCGCAGGCGCAGCGCCTCCAGGTAACCTTCCTTATATAGGATGAGTTCGTCCTTAAGCTCGTTGATACTATGCTTCAGGGCTGTATTTTCTTCCTGGAGACCGACCAGATAGACATACCGTTTCCATGAATCCCCTATCGCCCCGGTCGCGGCGCTCAGCACCGTCTGCAAAGGCGCGCCCGCCTCCAGCACCAGTTTTTTCACAAAGCCGGTACCGGTATCATGTTTGACATGATACGATAACGTGATCAGAGCGATAACAAAAAGCGCTATGGCGAAGATGACGATCCGATAATTTTTAAAAAACATGGTTGACCTGATGAATGGAAACGCCATGTGTACAGGTTAAGCCTGGATGGTAACCTCTTTGAGCACATCGAGCTGATCCAAGGCCATGCCTGCACCTCGTGCGACGGCGGATAAAGGATCATCGGCAATCGTAATGGGAAGGCCCGTTTCCTCACGGATCAACACGTCGATATTCTTGAGCAGGGCTCCGCCCCCGGTTAGAACGATACCCCGATCGACGATGTCACCGGCCAGTTCCGGCGGTGCATTCTCCAACGCGTCTTTGATCGCGTCTACGATCAGTGTCACCGGCTCCATGATGGCCTCACGGATTTCCTCGGAACTTGTTTCAATGGTTTTAGGAATACCTGAAATCAGATCCCTGCCCTTAACATCAATGGTTTTGATTTGTTCCATCGGATAGGCGCATCCGATCTCGGTCTTAATAATTTCCGCCGTCCGCTCACCGATCAGCAGGCTGTACTTACGCTTCATGTACTGAACGATTTCCTCGTCGATTTTATCACCTGCAACCCGGACGGATTTGGCATATACAATGCCGGCCAGAGAAATAACGGCCACTTCCGTCGTGCCGCCCCCGATATCGACCACCATGGAACTGGTGGGCACGGCAATCGGCAGCCCCGCACCGATGGCCGCCGCCATGGGCTCTTCAATCAGGTAGATTTCACGGGCGCCCGCCGATTCGACCGTTTCGCGCACAGCGCGGCGTTCGACCTGCGTAATCCCCGACGGCACCGAAACGATAATACGGGGCCGCACGAGCGATTTACGATTATGAACACACAAAATAAAATGCTTGAGCATGGCTTCCGTAATGTCAAAATCCGCAATGACACCGTCACGCATAGGGCGGATGGCCACGATGTTGCCGGGTGTTCGTCCAAGCATGCTTTTGGCTTCATTGCCGACAGCCAACACCTTCTTCATACCACGGCTGTCCTTGTGCACGGCAACCACGGACGGCTCGTTGAGGATGATCCCCTTGCCCTTGACATAAACCAACGTATTGGCCGTTCCCAAATCGATGGCCAGGTCATTGGAAAATTTTCCCAAAATATAATCGAACAGCATTTGTCCTCCTGTTTTCCGTAACTTATGGTGTTGAAAAAACAATATTTCGCTCTATAGCCTATTTCCACAGTCTAATCAACGCCTTTTTAAAATGTGTTTGCAATTTAGAGGTGACTGTAATACTAAAATCGGTAATCTGGCTTAGGCAGGGTGATCCAAACAATATTATCGAGGTGATTGTATGCTGAAGTTCTTCCGCAAGCACGCGCGGGGCTGGTTTATGCTCGCTTTCATGGCCATTATCATTTTCGTCTTTGTTCTTTACTTCGGGACAGACCGCGGCTCACAAACTGCCAGAGCCATCGCCATCGTCGACGGCACCGTCATCACAGAGGGAGAATACTACAATGAGTATAATAAAGCGATCGACATGGCCAGAGCCCAATACGGCGGAGAGCTCACAGCAGACATGATCCGGCTGCTGGGATTGAAACAGGCCACCTATGACAGCCTGATCAACCGCCAGATCATTATCGCCAAAGCATCCGATCTGAAAATTCAGGTCACCGACGACGAGCTTCTCAATATGATCACGGCCATCCCCCAACTCCAGACGGACGGCGTCTTTGACAGGTATAAATACGATCAACTGCTGCGATACAATAAAATGACGGATGAAGACTTTCAGGCAACACAACGTATCAATCTTGCAGCCAACAAAATTGAAACGATCATCCGGGAAGGTATTAAACTGTCGGATGCCGAAATTCTGGATCTTTACGCAATGCAAACTCAGCAAATGAATCTTGAATTCATCCAGATCAACAGCGCGGACATGAGAAAAAGCATTTCACCGACCTCAGACGAACTGGAAAACTATCTGCAAACGAACCGGGCGACATTTCTTGTTCCGGATCAATTGAAAGTCAGATATATCTATTTCGGCAATGCCGCTTATGCACCTTCCACCATTGATGATGCAAAGATTCTCGATTACTACAACCGGAATAAAAGCAACTATCAAACAAAAGAAGGGCAGGCAATGCCGCTGACCGCGGTCAGAAATAAAATCGTCGAAAAGATCGCGCTGGCCGATGGAAAACAAAGCGCCTTTGAAGCGGCCAAAAATGCCCACGACACGATCTACCAGGAAGACAATTTTGACCAATACGCTGCGACCAATCAATTGAAAATTCAGTCGGTCGATTTTTTTTCGGTCGGTCATCCGCCTGCTGCACTAGCCGGCATCAACGAGCTGCCCCGCCATCTGTCCGGTCTTCAGAAAAACGAAATGAGCCGCGTACTCACCGCGGAGAACGGCTATTATCTGATCGAAGTCACCGATAAGAAGGGCGCCTATACGCCGGCTCTCAAAAACATTGAAAGTAACGTCAGAAAACATTTCATCGAAGCCCGTTCGAACCGGATGGCCGAAGAAGAGGCAATCGCCATCCTCGCGAGCCTGAAAGAGGGAGAGAAACTCAGCAAGGTCGCGCAGGAAAAAGGTCTGAAAATTTATGAAACCGGCTTCTTCCCGCCCGGGACCGACATTCCCAGGCTGGGCTCCAGCCCGGACGCGATGGAGATGCTTTTGGCGCTGAGTCCCAGCATGCCCTACACCGAACATCCACTGACCGTCGACGGGGGCTTTGCCGTCATCAGGCTCAAAGGCCTGAGCCAACTGGACATGAAGGACTTTGAACAAAAGAAAGATCTTTATGAAAGAATGCTGACCAACATCAAAAGAGAAGAAGCGATGAAATCCTGGCTGCAGGGAAATAAGCAGGCCATGATTAAAGAAAAGCGACTCAAGATCAACCGGGATATCGCAGATTTATAAAAATCAAAACGGGAAGGATCCATGGACCCTTCCCGTTTATTTATGGTGGAGATGAGCGGGATCGAACCGCTGGCCTCTTGAATGCCATTCAAGCGCTCTCCCAGCTGAGCTACACCCCCGATAAAGACTGCCAGAATCGAGAGGCCCCCTTAACATGGCCCTTTATTCCTTGTCAACAGATTTTAGCTTGACATTTTACCTTCCCTCTATATAATCGCGCCCGTGCCGGAGTGGTGAAACTGGTAGACGCAGGGGACTCAAAATCCCCCTTCCCTTGCGGAAGTGTCGGTTCGATTCCGACCTCCGGCACCAGTTTATAACAACAAAAATTCCCTGTTCACAGAAGATCCAAACCGCCCGCCTTGTAGTTTTTCAGAAAGTTGACAAACGACTTGTGAGCCGGGCGTAACTCAAATTGCCTGAGGTGAATCAAGAAGAAGTCCCTTTCTATTTTCAAAGACGCAACATCAATTTCAAAAAGCGTTCGTTGCGCCAGCTCGCGCCGAACGGCATGAACCGACAAAACGGACACACCGAGCCCGGCCATCACGGCTTCCTTAATGGCTTCGGAACTGCCCAACTCGCCTCTAATGTTCAGCTGCGACAGGCTAATGGATTGCTCCTTCATGGCGGCTTCAAAAACGGCTCTTGTGGCCGACCCCTTCTCCCGCAGGACAAAAGGTTCCTGCAATAGGTCAGACAGTGAAATCGGTTGCTTCTTAATCCAGCGATGGCGAGGAGGAACCACCAGAATAAGACGGTCATGCCAGAGGGGATAGGCGGTCAATTTCCGATTGAGCGGTTCCTTTCCTATACACCCGATTTCCACATCACGATCCAGCACCATATTCATCACTTCTTCCGAATCTTCCGTTTTCAAAAAAATCCGGATGTCGGGATGACGGTCCTTCAATTCACTCAGGGCGCGCGGCAGAATATAAGTGGCAGGGATCGTGCTCGCACCCATATCTATATCTCCCCCGGCATTAGCCGAAAGCTTCTGCAACTGATCCGATGCGCTTTTCCGCAGCTTCAACATTCTTTGCGCGATGTCGTATAAAATTTTCCCTTCCGGCGTTAGAGACACACCGGCGCTGCTGCGGTTCACCACTTTCACCCCGAGGCTGTCTTCCACCGTGCGGATACTTTTGGTCAGCGCCGGCTGCGTCAGCAGCATGCGCATGGCCGCACGGCTGAAACTGCGTTCTTCCACCAGGCAGATCAGCGCCTCCATTTGCTGCATTGTAATGTTTCTGCATAAATCATCCGTCATGGCTTACCCATAGCACAATTTTTATTGTTCCACAAAGGAGACGATCGGATACTTTTTTTCGTTATGATCATTTGGCGCTTGATGGGAATCATTCCTGCAAATCGACGGCCGGGAGAATCATCGACGCTTCATCTGAACCGACGGGATTTGGCAAACGGGTCAGTATAAGAAAAGCCCCGGCCATTTTTCACAATGACCAGGGCTTAGAGCTGTGTTTATGAAAAGAATTTAAAATTGTACTCTGGGCGCTTCCCGGGCTTCTTTCGGCGCTTCAAAGAAAGCTGCTTGGTCAAAACCGTATAACGCGGCAAAGATTTTTGCAGGAAACGCCCGG
Source organism: Smithellaceae bacterium (assembly GCA_046484315.1). GTDB lineage: Bacteria > Desulfobacterota > Syntrophia > Syntrophales > Smithellaceae > UBA8904. The sequence goes on from JAWOJC010000322.1 coordinate 7,648, forward strand.
ATGGTTTCGTTGTAGATTTTAACTGCTTCGTTGTATCTCATTCTTTCTACGGCAATCCGATTTTCCGTTCCGGCGAGCTCATCTTGCAATTTCATGAAATTCACATTGGATTTTAAATCCGGATACCGCTCAACGACCAGCATCAATCTGCCCAGCGCGCCGCTGAGTTCATTATTCGCCGCGATCTTGTCCGGAACGGTTCCGGCCCCACCGGCTTTCGCCCGGGCGTTCGTCACTTCGATAAAAACATCACGCTCCTGTTTGGCATATCCCTTGACTGTTTCGACCAGATTAGGAATCAGGTCATAGCGCCGCTGCAACTGGTTTTCCACCTGGGACCAGGCGCCCTTAATCGCTACATCCATTTTGACAAACCGATTATAGTTGCCGGCAAACAGCGAGTACAACAGCATAGCTAAAACCACAACGGCAATACCTACCCCAATGGCAATTTTCTTTCCCGTGGACATACATCCTCCTTACATGACCTAAGATGACAAACTATCGACTTTGTGACAGACCTTTTCCGCCTCTTGCATGTACTTTTTAAACAAGTTCACAACTTCGGCACCCGGAAACTTATCCGTCTCATTTTTGATCATAAAACAGGATTCAAAAACCTGCGTATCCAGGCCGAACAGGTTCCCCATCTGGGCAATTGTTTCATGCCTGTCGTGCGGCGCGGCGCCTGCCGTTAAATATATCAGCGCGTTAAAGATGGATACAAACGCCGTGAGCGACCTTCCAATCAGACCTCTCAGCCCGCGCGCCGATCCTTCGGATTCCAGATACCCTTCACGAAGCCAGAGTATTTTCCCTTTGAGTTCCCGTTCGATCTGCAAACGAAGATCCACCGGCTGAAAAGAAAGGTTTTCCAGAACATTTTCTCCATAAATTAAAACGGAATTATTTTTCATGTTGAGAAACTCAATCGGGTAGACATCCGCTGAAGCGGCAATAAATTGTTTGGTTATTACCAGCGGAACGGCCACATGGCGCTTTTTCCAGTTTTTCACCAGAACCAAGCTGTCTTCCAGTCGGTTGATACCCTGCTGTGTCAGAACCACCAGAATATTAATATCTGATTTTCCTTTCACGTACGCGCCGCCTGCGGCACTGCCATAGAGCATCAGCGAAATCAGATCCGGGCCATACGCCTGAAGGTAGTCCCGGGTTAAAGGAACAAAAATGTCTTGAGGTTGATCTGGTACTTTTGCCATAATATTCACCTGAAAAATCCAGTTAAAAACTGCGGCCCGCACCGCCGCCGCCGCTCATGCCGCCGCCAAACCCGCCAAACCCACCGCCGAAACCACCCCCGCCACCGCTACCCCTCCCGGCGCCGCTCACCAGCATCAGCAGGATCCATGGCAGCATCCGTCGGCCTGATTTTGTTCCCAAAAGCACTGCGGCGGCAATCAAAAAGAAAAACAGACCCAAAAGATTGAGCTCCGGGCTCCGTGGAGGTGCCTTGGCAACATAGGGGTTCGACACGCTCGATAATTTTCCAAGACCTGCGTCTTTTGCAATGATGATCGCACAACTGAACAGCGCGTTGTACAGGCCTTTGCCATATTCATTTTCCTGAAGATAGCCCATAACAAAGCGGTCGAGAATCTGGCCTACCAATCCGTCCGGCAGGATTCCTTCAACCCCGTAGCCTGTTTCAATGCGAATTTGTCTTTCCTTCACGGCTAAAAATATCAAAAGGCCCTTGTCTTCGCCTTTCCGGCCGATTCCCCAAGCCTTATACAGGCCGTTGACATAGAGACTAATATCTTCGTTTTCACCGAGTTCGGGCACTGTAACCACAACCATCGCCGTTGATGTTTTCTGCAGGATTTCTTCCGCCAGCGACTCCATTTTGGCAACATTGGCCGGATCAATGACATGGGCAAAATCATTGACGGCCGTTGCACCCGGCAAAGGATACGTTCGGGCCGCCCATGCCGTGCTTGCCACGAATGCCGAAAAGAGGCACGCACAAATCAGGAAGAAGACTTTGCATCGATTCTGAAGCATGTAAACCTTTTTTTCCACGCAATCCCTTAGGTGACTATGATTAACAATGGTCGTGAATCGACCGCAAACGCCGCCGCCGTTCATGGCGGCGGTCAGACTATTGCGTAAAGCGCAAACCCTGTCAAGATGGAAATATGAGCAACAGATAGTGCTTGCGTCAAAAACCATTCGCGACTAAGGACAGAACCATTGAATCTTATTTTTGAAACATTTTGACCCTATGACACCCAAAATTATTCTGATCCATCCGCCTGTCGCCAAGCCTTCGGAGCCACCTGCAGGCATCGCCAAATTATCGGCCAGCCTAACTGCGTGCGGCGTTTCGCACCGGCTGATTGACGCCAACCTGGAAGGGATGCTGCACCTGCTGCACATGTCTGCAAAGAAAAACAACAATGACGATCACTGGAGTATGCGTGCCTGTAAAAATCTGGAAGATAACCTGGCCGCTGTTCGCGATCTCGATACGTTCCATCATTTCAGCCGCTACACGCGAGCCGTACAGGACATCCATCGCGTCTTGACTCTGGCCGGAAAACCATACGGGGCCATGGTGACGCTTGCCGATTATGCCGACAACCATTTGTCGCCGGTGGAAGCAGACGATCTGTTTCGGGCCGCCGAAAACCCCGAAGCCAATCCTTTTTATCCGTACTTTTCCGGACGGCTGAGGCAGGCCATGGAAGAATCTCCGGCATTTATTGGCTTTTCTCTGAATTATTTAAGTCAGGCACTGTCCACCTTCGCCATGATCGGCTTTGTGAAGAAAATAAATCCCCGCCAGAAAATCATACTGGGTGGCTCGCTCACAACGTCCTGGATTCAGATCACGGGCCGCAACGATTTCTTTTACGGACTCGTCGACAACATCGTAGCGGGCGCAGGGGAAGAAAAGTTAGTGAACCTTTTGGGAATAAGAAATGTCCCGACCTGCGCTTCAACGGACTACCGTCATTTGGCGGAAAATCCATATCTGTCTCCCGGTTTTATTCTGCCCTACAGCGCGGCGCGCGGCTGTTGGTGGCAAAAATGCGCTTTCTGTCCGGAAAAGGCTGAAGGCAATCCATATTTACCTTTGTCTTCATCTCAGGTGGCAGACGAGTTGCAAGTGCTGACAGGGCTGACAAATCCGTCGCTTATTCATCTTCTGGACAGCGCTATGGCACCGGCGCTTTTAAAAACACTGACGCAAAAACCGCCTGGCGCACCCTGGTATGGCTTCGCGCGTGTGACGGATCACCTGACTGATGAAGACTTTTGTCGCGCACTGAAAAAAAGCGGCTGCGCGATGTTAAAACTCGGCATTGAATCCGGCGATCAGCAGGTACTCGACGCGTTACATAAAGGCATGGATTTGCCGATGGCCTCCGCCGCATTGCGCGCGCTGAAACGGGCCGGGATCGCCACCTATTGTTATTTTCTCTTCGGTACGCCGCCGGAAAACGAGACGGCCGCGCTCGAGACCCTGGATTTTATCTGCCGTCATGCCGATTGTATCGACTTTCTCAATTTAGCTATTTTTAACCTGCCTGCGGGAAGTGCGGAAGCACAAGAACTCAGCACCTCCGATTTTTATGCGGGAGACTTGTCTCTATATAAGGGTTTTCACCACCCGAAGGGCTGGCAGCGACAAAACGTCCGTCATTTTCTGGATAAAACTTTAAAGAAGCATCCGGCTATCGCGCCGATCATTCGCCGCAGTCCTGCCTTTTTCACTTAAGCAGCGACGCCCCGGTCCGCAGATTTGGCGAGTATGTGGAGCAAGGCGACTACCACGAGCACTTGGATCCGTCGTGGCGATTCTATCCGGTCTATCTGGAGAAGATGCGGCGCGTCGATACGTACCTGGCGGA
>JAWOJC010000053.1:0-13509 GCA_046484315.1 Smithellaceae bacterium
TAGCCGACAACTTCCGCGTAAATTTTCGCACCGCGCCTGAGCGCAAAAGAGAGTTCTTCGAGAACCAGCACGCCGCATCCCTCGGCAATGACAAACCCGTTGCGTCCCTGATCAAAGGGGCGGCTCGCTTTTTGTGGATCATCATTTCGTGTGGAAAGGGCGCGCATCGCGCAAAAACCGCCAACCCCCAAAGGCGTCACAGCCGCTTCGACACCGCCTGCGATCATCGCATCGGCATCCCCGTATGCGATTGTCTTGTATGCATCTCCTATCGCGGAAGTGCCCGCGGCGCACGCCGTCACAGAGCAATTGATGGGACCTTTGGCACCAAAGCGCATGGAGACATGGCCGGATGCCAGATTGGCCAGAATGGCTGGAACGCCAAATGGAGAAATCTTACGGGGACCGGAAGTGATAAGCGATTTCACCTCTTCCTCAATGGTATAAGCGCCGCCGATGGCCGAACCGATGATGACGCCGACACGTTCAGCAATCTCCGGGCCGATGGTCAGGGCGGCATCCTCCAGGGCCATCTGGGCTGCGGCCAGCGCATAAATGGCAAAGTTGTCGTAACGGCGAACTTCCTTTTTATCAACATACTGCAAAGGATCAAAATTTTTAATCTCGCCTGCAATTCTGGAACTGAATGACGTCGCGTCAAAACGGGTAATGGGGCCTATGCCGGATTTACCTGCAATGGCGGCATCCCACGATTCCGAAACAGAATTGCCAAGCGGAGTCAAAGCACCGAGCCCCGTTACAACGACACGCCTTTTCATGGAATATTATCCTGGTAAAAAATTAACTGATGCCTTTTTTCTGGAGAAAATCGATAACGTCTTTGATCGTGCGGATTTTTTCCAACTCTTCATCCGCAATCTCCACACCGAACACTTCTTCCATTTCCATAATCAGCTCAACCAAATCCAGGGAATCCGCACCCAGATCATCAATAAATGAAGCCTCCGGCACACATTGCTCTTTGGCTACATCTAACTGTTCCGTCACAAGCTTGATGACTTTTTCTTCTAATGTCATGAATAACCCTCCCCCGTCCAAAATTAGACTACAATAATTGTAACAATTGTGGCTCTTTTACCTGTTTTTGAAAAAAAATTCCTCATTTTTTTCAAGGGAAAATACTTTGTTTTTTTCCAGCACACACGCACCCCGCAACGCGGCAAGATTCAGATCCCTCATTGCCGGGTCACTCTTTCTCCCCGCGCCAGCGAAAACTCAGACCCGACTTAAAAAATGCCGATTGATGCATAGAAACGGTTGATCCCAAAAGGCGTGTCCGCATTAATCCGATAACGCTTGTTTCAGGAAATACTTTTCGCAGCAATAACTTCTCTGCCTTTGTAGGTACCGCAATTCGCGCAGACCCGATGGGGCAGTTTGGGCGCTTTGCACTGCGGACACACAGACAAAGAATCGGGCGTCAGAAAATCGTTCGCTCTGCGGGTATTGCGCCTTGTTCTGGAATGTCTTTTTACTGGATTTGGCATGATAAATGATCCTCTTTTTAATTTTTAATTTGTATTTTTTTCAAGACCGCCAGACGCTCGTCCACCCTATCTGTCCGGCAACCACAGGAAACCGCATTTCTATTCACGCCACAGTACGGGCATAAGCCTTTGCACTGCGGATCGCACAAAACCTTCATCGGCGCCAGAAGAACAATCTGTTCATAAATCATTGGCGCCAGATCAATAAAATCACCTTTGTAACTGCCGATTTCCAAATCTTCGGCACTAAGCTCCACATCCTCTCTCGTTTCCGGCGGCGCGGGAAGAAGCGTGTAGGTAAAATCTCCGCCGGCCGTCAGGTTAGCAGGCTCCAGACAACGACTGCAATCCATGCATAACCGGACGTTCAGCTTTCCCCGAATAAAAATCGTGTCTCCTGATTTTGTGATCAGACAATCCACATCTGCGTGGATCAAGCGAAATTCGGGCTGCACATCTTCCGAGGCACAGACGCACTTCTTAAACCAATCTTCGTCTTCCGAAAATACCAGATGACGACCCGAATCGGGAATGATCATCACGTTAATTTTCAAAGAATCTGACATGCGCCCTTACTGCCTTGCTTAATCGAACCATCGCGTTAAGCGCGCAAGTAAATTATAAAAACCTCGTATTGTCAAGCATAATTTGTCTTCGCTTTTGCGGCAAAAAAAGGAAATGCCGCTTGACAAATGACGGGCCGCAACCCTATAAAGCTTCAAACTTTAAGGGAAACACTATGACAAACAAGATCCGCACCCGCTTTGCACCGTCCCCGACCGGCTACCTCCACATCGGTGGAGCGCGAACAGCCCTTTTTAACTGGCTTTTCTCCAGGAATACCGGCGGCAAATTTGTTTTGAGAATTGAAGACACGGATCAGCAGCGCTCCACGGACGAATCCACCAAAGCCATCCTGGATGCCATGACCTGGATGGGATTGAACTGGGACGAAGGCCCTCATTTTCAGGCGCAGCGTGTCGACCTGCATCGCGACATGGTGCAGAAACTTATCCGTGAGGGGAAAGCCTATTATTGTACCTGCACGCCCGAAGAACTCGAAGCCAAAAGAAAAGCGGCGATGTCAGAAGGCAGAAAACCCAAGTACGACGGCACGTGTCGCGACAAAAGCTTAAAGAAAACGGTAGGATCTGTGGTACGATTTCGCGGCGCGCAGACCGGCGTCACGATTGTAGAAGACCTCATCAAAGGTAATATCTCTTTTAATAACGATGAAATGGATGATTTGATCATCGAACGAAGCGACGGGTATCCGACCTACAATTTCGCCGTGGTCATCGACGATGCGATGATGAACATCACCCATGTCATCCGTGGCGATGATCATGTGAACAATACGCCGCGCCAGATCCTCATGTACGAGGCTCTTGGGTTTGAAGTGCCTAAATTTGCTCACGTTCCCATGATTCTTGGCGCGGACAAGGCACGTCTAAGCAAACGCCACGGGGCCACCTCTGTCATGGCTTATAAAGAGATGGGCTATCTGCCGGAAGCGCTGGTCAATTATCTGGTACGCCTGGGCTGGTCGCACGGAGATCAGGAGATCTTCTCACCTTCAGAACTGATCGAACATTTTGCATTGGATTCCGTTGGCAAATCGCCGGCGGTCTTCAATCCCGAAAAACTCCTCTGGCTCAACGCGCATTATATCAAGGAAGCAAAGCCCGAAAGATTGGCAGAAGAAATGAAGCCCCTATGGCCCGCCGAAACCCGAACGGGCGATGCGGCCTTCACGCAAAAAGTTATTGCCGACTTGCAAACCCGCGTCAAAACACTGGTTGAACTTGCGGAAGCCTCGAAGTTCTATTTTACAGACCAGGTTCAATACGAGGAACAAGCGGCAGTAAAATTCCTGGTGGCGGATGTGGTTTCCCATCTCAGATCGATAGCCAATACCATTCCATCCATTCGGAATTACAACAAGGAAGGCCTGGAGGAATTCCTCAAATCGTTTACGGAATCACAGGGAATCAAATTCAAGGTCATTGCTCAACCTTTGAGAGTGGCGCTGACAGGAAAGACCGTCAGTCCCGGCATCGACGACGTCATGGTCACATTGGGAAAAGAAAGAGTCATTCAAAGAATCAACGCCGCTGTGTCGTATATTGACAATCAGAAGAAGTAGCATGCCTGGTTGGGGCCGAACAGCGTTCTATGGCAGAATGCGCCAATTTCATCTTGACTTTTAGAATCAGATTGAATAGATACTCACGCTCGGCCGGATCATCCCTTTCGGGAAGATCATTCAATGCAAACGGTCCCATCGTCTAGTGGTTAGGACGCTGGCCTCTCACGCCGGAGACAGGGGTTCAACTCCCCTTGGGACTACCATTTGCTTTCATCGATTTTTTCTCAAACGATATTTCTCAATACGCACAGATCTATATCAGATCAGACAGAACCGCCCGGACAAGATCGTCAGGACTATGATCGGAAAAGTCTTTGAAAAGGGCGGCCGGCCCTGATGCAGTTCCAGCCGCCCAAAAACACTATTGAAGCTTATCGAGTTGCACAAACGGAACGGCGCCGCCTGTGACACTGGGTAACTTACCATCCCACTTTTCAATGGCCTTCATCTGGGCTTCAATTTTCCGAAGTTCGAGGAGCTCTTTTGAAATGACCTGACGCTGCAGACGCAGGGCCTCAGCTTCGGCCTGGGCGGAAGCGATTTTCTGCTGAGCTTCAACCTTGATTCTTTCCAGATCGCGCTTGGCACGCAAGGCGTTCTGCTCGGCGGTTTGTTTCGATTCAATGGCTCTGTTGAATTCCGCGGAAAATTCAAAATCCGTGATGGATAACTCGACGACATTGATGCCGTATATAGTCAGCCTGTCCCGCAGATAATCCCGTACTTCCGTCTTGAGCTGCTCTCGTTTGGAAATCAGCTCTTCGGCCGTATAGCGGGCGGCGGCGGCTTTGAAGCTTTCTTTCACTGCCGGGTCAATCACACGTTCATTGTAATTGAGACCGATCGTCGAATATATCTCGCCTGACCTCATTGGATCGATGCTGAAATTCAAGACCATGGTGGTCTGAACGTTTTGTAAATCGCGGCTCGCCGCTTCCGTCTTGGTTGTGGTTTTCTGCACCCTCACCGTCATGCGCACAACATCCTCGGCAAACGGTATTTTAAAACGCGCGCCCGGATCCACCACCCGATTGACTTCGCCGAAGCGAAGAACGATACCGCGGTCACCCGCCTCAACGCTGAAATAGGTTGATATCGCCAAAAGCACAATCACAATTCCGGCAATGCCTGCCAGAACCACCTTTCCTGGAACTTTTTGTCCATCCATATTGATACCTCCACATGTTATTTGTTGATTTCGCGGTTTTTAATCTGCAAGAGATGATCAAAGAACTGCCGAAAAACTGTGCATAACTTATCAGAATCCATAACCGTGTCAATCATTATCGGATAGCTTACGGATACAATCGATGCTGCGAAAGAGCCAATCAGCCTGCCTTCACCAGCGCATCGATCTTTCGCGCCTTAGGCATTTTCTTGATCTGATTTTCGAGACGAAGCGCACTACCCTTATCCAGCTTCCCGCTTGTCGCGACGAGGATTGCCGGGCGACGTGAACGGGTATATTTTGAGGCGGTTCCCGAAGCATGCGCGGCCAGGCGGCTTTCAAGGTTTTTGGTGATTCCCGTATACAGGCTGTTATCCGCACAGCGTAAAATATATACGAGCCATTCTCCGGTCCCAGTCTGATCTTTCCTTTTCATCGTGCGATCTTCTATAACAAGATTGAAGGCCTTGCCATCAAATACTTGCTTTTTTCCGGTAGGCACCTATCGCTTTGAAAAAGTTATGAATGCTTTGACCATTATCGTAACAAGTGCTAAAGGGTGACCATAAAATGATGTATGGGAGTCTTCATGTTGAACTTTCTTCCGGAAAGACTGGTAGGCGTTATCGCCGTAACACTGCTGGCATTGAATGTCCTTTTCTGGACATCGATTCTGTTTGTTTTTTCATTTCTTAAGTTGCTCCTGCGCCACGGCTTCGACAGGGTTCTGCCGTGGCTGGCGGCAAACTGGATTATGTGTAACGGCTGGTGGATGAAACTGACCCAGAAAACCATCTGGGACGTTCAGGGCTTAGACGGGCTAGATCCACAAGGCTGGTATCTGGTGGTAAGCAATCATCAATCCTGGTCGGACATCTTCGTTTTGCAGAAACTTCTGAACCGGCGGATCCCGCTGATGAAATTTTTTCTCAAACGGGAGTTGATCTGGGTGCCCTTTATGGGGCTGGCCTGGTGGGCACTGGACTTCCCCTTTCTGCACCGTCACAGCGCAGAATACCTGAAGAAACATCCCGGACAAAAAGGGAAGGATTTTGAAACAACCCGCAAGGCCTGCGCGAAATTCTCGCGCATACCAACCAGCGTCATGAATTTTCTGGAAGGCACACGGTTCACGAAGACAAAGCACGCAAAACAAAAATCTCCTTATCAGAACCTGCTGAAAGCCAAAGCCGGTGGCATCGCCCTGGCGCTAAGCGTTCTGGGTGACAGGTTCAATTCGCTGTTAAATATTACGATTGTTTATCCAGACGGCATTCCCACTTTCTGGGAATTTCTCTGTGGCAGGGTCAAACGGGTCATTGTCAGGATTTCTCACTCGGAAATTCCGCCGCAGTTTCTGCAGGGGGATTATGAAGGCGACTTGAAATTCCAGGCGGCTTTTCAACAATGGGTGCAGAATTTGTGGCAGGAAAAAGACGCGCAGATCAGTGAATTGCTGCGGGAAGCCAAGACGTGATTCGGCCTTCGCTTCCCGCAGAGATGAATAATGATTAAACCGCCTGTACAGCGCGGCTGGACCAGGACAAGCGGCCCGCGTCACTAAAAGAGCGCTGTTTGGGCCTGGCTGTTCCCTGGGGTTTTAGCGAAAAAGGCTTCCTGCCGGAACCGGGTTTCATGCCCCTGACTGGACGCTCAGGGCGAAACTCACAATCCGATCCGATCGCTGTGAGCCCCTCTACCTTCTGATATTCGAGTTTGTCCCCCAGAAGCTTGCTTAAGGAATGAACCAGGTCAGCGTCCTGACGGGTTACAAAGGTCAAGGCATCTCCGGTCTGTGCGGCGCGTCCCGTTCTGCCGATCCGGTGCGTGTAGGCATCGGCGGTCGCCGGCATATCATAGTTGATGACGTGCGAAATGCGCGACACGTCTATGCCGCGGGCCGCAATGTCTGTTGCCACCATGACCTCATAGCGGCCGTCGCGAAAACCGTCGAGAGACTGCTTGCGTTTGGGTTGTGTGAGATTACCATGCAGCGAAGTCACTTTATGCCCGTTTTTGTTTAAATGCTCCGCCAGACTTTTTGCACGCGATTTCGTCCGGGTGAAAACCAGAACGGACCGTACAGCCGTTTTCTGTAGAATATCCTTCAGCAGAGCAGTTTTAAGCTCCATCTGCACGGAGTAAAACTTGTGAGAAACCGTCATTGCGGGCGCGGTATGGCCGATCTGGATCTGCGCGGGATCTCTCAGCAGATCGTTGGCCAGCGAGCGGATTTCCTTCGGCATTGTGGCGGAGAATAGCAGCGTCTGGCGGCCGGCCGGCAAGTGTTTCACAATTCTGCGAACGTCCGGCAAAAAACCCATGTCGAACATGTGGTCCGCCTCATCCAACACCAGCACTTCCACCGACGATAAATCCACCGTCCCGCGTTCGATGTGGTCAAGCAAGCGGCCCGGACAAGCGGAAATAATATCAACGCCTGCCCGCAGTTTATTCATCTGGTTGTGGATGCTGGCCCCGCCATAAATGGCCGCACTCTTGAGACCCGTTTTACGGCCCAGTTGAAGAATGGACTCGTGGGTTTGCTCTGATAACTCCCGCGTCGGCGCGACAATCAGAGCGCGAACAGCGCCCCGCTTGCCCTGCATGAGACGCTGCAGAATCGGCAGCACGAATGCGGCCGTTTTCCCTGTTCCGGTCTGTGCCAGCCCCATTACGTCGCGTCCTTCAAGAATGGGGGGAATGGCCTGTGCCTGAATCGGCGTCGGCTCCCGGTAACCCGCCGCACTCACACCGGCATTAATTTTTTCGTCTAACTTAAATGTTGCAAAACTCATTTCTTATCCTTTGTCTTATTTTACCAGCTTCAGTTATTGTTGAAACCCAAGTTAAAACCGTTATAAGGCTGGTAAAGACGCCTTTTCACTCGCTGCTTTTGCGCCTGAAAAGAAAGGTCACGAACACGGCATTGCGTTTGGATTCTATGATTGATTAGCGTATTATTTTCCTTAACAAATTTCCGAGGAAGAAAGGTGGGAAGGTTATTGATCGCTATTCCGAGACGGGATGTACAGGTAAAAGCTTTAAATAGCAAGCAATTTCTTTATGGCTTACGCAAATTGTCCTGAAAACACGATCAGCGCCCAAGACATCTTTCCTTGGGCGCTGATCGCCGGATCGTTTTACTTCAGAGGAAAATGAGTCGCCTGTGACGCGACAATGTACCAGGTGATAAACAGAGCGTTTATCACCGCGCCGGAATAAATCAACCCCGTTTTTTCAAAATAGTAGGTGGAAATGAGTGTGACGATGACGAACAGGGGCAACACCTGAATGGCGACAATCGCATAAAGGGTCAACTGCGCATCCGGCACGCCAAGCGGTTGACCGGCAAACAACGGGACATACAGAATCAAAAGCAGCAGCAGATAACCCAGCGATGTGACCAACACGGCCTTCACCATTCTGCTTTTCAGGGAACCGGCCGGCGAACGCAGCTGTCCGTGCAAAACAGCCGCGAAGACCAGATAAAACAACAAGAAGGGGATGATGTATCTCAGCGCGATCTGAAAATGCATGGCGCTCATGGGTTTGAGCTGCATGATCCAGAACCGGTAGTCCACCGTAAAGATCGCTGATATGACAGCGACCGACAGATAAGCCACCCCTATGACGATCACCGCCAGAAGCACGGAAAGACCTACTTTGCTAAGCGTGCCCCCCCCGGAGGAGACTAGGCCGTAGGACACTGCGTTGCCTCCCTTTTTTCTGTTGAACAGATGCCAGACCACGAAGAGAATCAGCGAAATCAGCATATTCACGAGCAGCCAAAACATCAGGGTATTGGTCACATGCTGAGGAAAGAGCCAGGATGCCTTTACAGCGGCGTATCCAATCCCGTTGAGCGGGAAGTAAGTAATGGCGGGAATGAGCATCGTCAGGAGCGCGGCCAACCACCATCCACCGCCTTTGGCCGGTTTCGGATTTTGCGGAGCTTCGCGCAGGGCGCTGAAGAATCCTGTCTGCAACAGCAGATGGCCCAATGCAAAAATAAAGAATAGACAGCCGATCAAGCTGACCAACGTAGCCATTTCCTTCCAGTACCAGGTTTGCCGGGTGGAGGGAATGGGATTGACCTCGCCCAGGGTTTTTTGAAACCAATCCACTGCGAAACCAATGGCGCTGCAGGAGAGATGGTCACCGGGATGCGTCGTGACGGGCTGATAAAGAATGCGGGCCGTGCCTTCTTCAATGGACCCGTAAATCCGGCCCGGCTCGATTGTTTCCGTCGTGCCGAACACCTGCTTGAGCGCTTCACTATGGACAACATCCCTGGCCACAGGCACCTCCCACATCAGCATGGAAAACTCGTCATACGTACTGAAGACAAGGGCAAGATTGCGGGGAAACCCGGGACTACCGGGAACAGGGATGAATTGCTGCGAGTATTTGGTTTTTGTAGAAGAACCCTCCAGAACCATGGAGGCATAATCACCGGGAAAGGTGGCAGCGGCAATCACGGATGCCCAGCCGCCCATAGAATGACCTTCCAGACCAATTTTACTCTTATCCACAAAATCGAGAGTTCGAAGATAGGCCAGACCGTCGATCGCGCCGTAACCGCTGTCACCCACCGGAGGATCGGAATAACCATGCCCCGACTGGTCCAGCGCCAGCACAACCCAGCCGCGCCGGGCAAATTCTATCGCGAAACCGGACTGTGTTTCTCGGGTATTGATGTATCCGTGAATGGCCTGAATGGCCGGAGCCGGCGTCTGAGGTGTGGCATTTTCAGGCACATATAAGAGCGCGCTGCGCGTCGCTCCGTCCTTGCCTTGAAAACGGATGTCTTTGACAGCAACTCTGCCAAAGTCGGTCTGAACCTGACTGGCCACAATAGCGCCAACCAGCATCATGACAATAGCAATGACCAGAAACAGTTTCCCTTTCATAAAAACGTCCTCCCTTAGAAGAAATTCCCCGTCTGTACGGACATGGGGAGCGGATCTGCCATTTTGAAATTCGCGGCCGAGATTAGCATGATGAAAAGACTAGCCGGGTCGTCTCTCAACCGGTTAAAGCCTGGATATTGACGGCGGGGCAAGATCAGGCCGTTATCAATTATGAAAGTGCAATCAGGTGGCGCTATTTGTTCAGCGCGGCTTGAGGTCATGACACGCCTGCACCGCGACGGAGAATCAATCTGAGATGAGCGTTCTGTCAGTTTTTGTCAAAACCTGCAGACTCAACGGATAGCTTGTGTACACCGGCCGGTTCCTGCGTGATCACGACCATAAAAGGCACTTGTTCTTTGGGAGGAATATTGCTTTTAGCCGTTGCCGGATTCTGAAGGATCGTTGCGATGGTCTTAACGTCCAGGCTTTCGAGTTGTTCATCCGTCAATATGTTACCCGCGCGTGACGTCATGGAGATTAGCGGCGCTCCCTGGACATCATGAAGTTTCGCGGCGATACTGATTCTGGAAACAATGTGGGGCAGTTGATTAACCGCTACGCCTTCAATAACGCGAACGCTCTTACCAACAGCCTTGTTATAGATCAGCTTCTGGCGCACGTCTGTCAGTCTTATCTCCTCTGAAACCGCCTCGGGCGCCTTTGCGGTACCGATAAATTCACCAACAGCCGGTACTTTCGATTGAATCCAGTCGAGCGTTTTATACCCTCGTTCAGGATACATCCAGAGATACCCCGCCACGACCAGAATTAGCACGAGGATCAGAAAAAGCGCAATCAGCCCGCCACGCCGGCTGGCCATACTTTTCTCAGGCGCATAATCATAGCGTTTTCCCGCATCGCCTGCTTTGTCGGATACCGACACTTCTTTGCCCCCCGGCAAAACAGGCTTTCCTGTTTGAGCCAGTCCGGCAACCTCTTTCGGAATTTCCATATCAGCTTTTAAAATGGATGTTTTTTCCGGAGACCATGCCGGTTCTCTTCTGGAACCAGAAGGTACGGGCATTTTCGGTAGACCTTGATCTGATGAAGGCTTGGCAAAAAATTCATTGAGTTCGGGAGAAAAAGTTTTCTCTTTCGGAGCCCGCGATCCTGAGGCGTCATCGCGTTTGACCTCCCTGTCGTCCTTTTTCTCTTCCCCGAAGGAGGGAAAAGAAATAATTTTTTCCGATGAAAGATCCGGAAAAGACGGCGCGGGAACATCCATTTGCACAGGGCGTTCCGATTGGACAGCAACAGGCGCTTCCGTATCCACAATACTGGATAAGAAAACATCCAACTCCTGTTTCTCGCGTTTCAGATCGAACATCTCACTTTTTTTGTCCATGAAATTGTCCTTTGTCAGGTTAATGCCCAATGTATCATGTCAACCCTAATAATCTACTAAACCTTATCCGATTGGGGTTCCTCGTCCTGATGATTTTCCGGGACGCCATTTTGAGCCGGAATTTTTATAATATCATTGCAGGTTCTGCAAATAAAAATCATGGCTGAGCCTTTAATGTCCTCTGGTTCAATGATGTAGCGCTCACCGCATTCCTCACAAAAGATGATCATGTTACGCTTTGCTCGTCTTTCTTCTGGCAGTAAAAAGCCCTATCCAATAATATTGATATAACGCACTTCTATTACCCGGGCCATCCCAGATTAATACCGGTTGTCTGCTTTCCGTGCGTTTTTAAGATCTTCAATTTCTGATTTCAACGCGGCAATCTCGCCTGAAAATGTTTTTCTGAGCTCATCGAGGGCAAAACCAAAAGCCTCATGCGGCGCCATCTCCTTGATTGCAGCAATGGTTCTTTGTGCAAAATCGTCTTCGGGAGGCATTGATGTTTCCAGCTCCCCGGAAGAAACCGTTGAAGCCAGCCCCGGTGTCTCGTCGATCGCTATATCGCCCGCAGCCTGCTCAGTCCAGTCTTTCAAGGGAACAGCCGGTTCGGGTCGATCTTCAAACTTTGCTATGTCGGAAGATGGCAGCTCAAGGGACAGACCGGAAATACGATCCACATCCGGACTCTCCACTTTAGACAGCGACGTCTCAAGGGATATTGATTTTGATTCATCCGGGATTTCGGGTTCTGAAACCACGGGCTTGTTTTCAGTGGGTAAGGGTTCGACAGGTTCCAACGCAACCGCTTCAGGCACCTGTGACTTCGCTTCGTCTTGGGCTTCCAGATCCGTGGTTTCTACCCAGCCACGATATTTCTTAACATTATCCAGCAAAATCAAATGCTTTTTCACTTCGGTCATATCCGAAGAAACCATCACATTTTCCAATTGGTCATAGACGGAAAGAAGCAAGTTGATCGATTCCTGATTGGAATTCGCCCCCCGCACCCGGATGTAACGTCCCAGAAAGCGTAAAATCCTTACAAACCCGAGGATTACTTTATCCCCCGTGTACAATAAATAAAGCTTATTGAGCTCTTCTTCAAACTGTTCCAGAATTTCATCGCTGATTTCCCATTCGATGGAAAGAACGACACTTTTAACATTCTTCAAAGGAGAAGCCATCACAAGCGTAGGTGAGGGAAATTCGTCAAAGGAAACCTCCGGCTTCCCTTCCGGTTCCCTGACCGGCTCCTGTTCTTTTACCTCCACCTTCGTGTCCGCCTTGGCAACCACCTCCTGAAAACTGGTCGATTCTCTGGACATAGATGTATCCGTCGATGCATCTATGTTATCTTCGCCAAAAATTGCAGAAAACCTTTTTTCAATTTCACTGATGAAAGATGATTTCTCGCTTTCCTGGCTTGCGGCAGGGCGATCCTTGATATCGAGACTCAGTTTTTCTTTGATATCAGGCGTCATTTCTTCGAAATCATCAGCAGCGATATCGCCTGACTCGTCGGAGGGAGCCAATGGCTCCACTTTAACAGGTTCCATGGTTATCGCGGGTTCGTCAATATCTTCAATGTGTGCGGGTTTATCAGCTTCGATGGCTTCGGAGCGGGGAGAAGCATCCTTTTTGTCTTTCTTTATATCGGTGTCATCCGCGAACAAACTGTCCAGCCGGCTTTCCACTCCCTGAAGAAACGACGAATCTTCTTTACTTTTCATGTTCCCTACTCCTGTTTCAGTTGTTTTTCGAGAGAAGACATGGTCTCATAAATGATCTTTTTGAGCGTCACAACAACATTATCACCCTCCACGGCACTGGCCTCAAACCAGGGCGCTTTGAGCTCTGTGTTTAGATCCTGCTCAAGGGTTTCGATATCGAGAACCTCAATGCCCTGCTTGGCAAGATCTCTTTTATTGTACTGAATAACGAGGGGAATCTCATGGATGTTCTTGTTGTAAAGCGTCAGGTTTTCTTCAAGATTGCGCAAGGATAAAATGTTCTTGTTTCTGCGCTCGGCGGCCGAATCGGCGACAAAAACGACACCATCCACACCTTTTAAAACCAATCTTCTTGTCGAATTATACTTGACTTGACCAGGAACGGTATAGAGCTGAATTTTAACGTCATAGCCGCTGATTTTACCCATATCGAACGGGAAAAAATCGAAAAACAACGTCCTGTCGCCTTGTGTTTTTACTGTGACCATCTCGGAATTAACCTGAAGGCGACATTTTTCATAAATATATTCGAGATTGGTTGTTTTACCGCATCTTCCCGGACCATAGTAGACAACCTTGGCCTGGATGACTTTGTCTTTCAAATTAATAAACGCCAACGCGCGATACCCCCTCTTGATTCTGAAGCCGTGTGATGCTGCCTTCACTCATAAACGGAAGGTGCGAAAGTTC
>JAWOJC010000072.1:0-8057 GCA_046484315.1 Smithellaceae bacterium
CTGTTTGGAATAAAATCCAGCGCTTTGATGCCCGGTTAGAAAGGGGGCAAGTCCTCAACGACGCAAGTTCCTATAAGAGAAACGGGTATTTGTCAAAAGAAAAAACCCCGTGAGCAATCATCGGGAAAAATGTCCCTTCGGGTTCATTTATTAATTTTCTGGCGGGAAAAACGAAATTGGGTTATAGGCAACCCCACAACATTCCACCGGAAAAGAGGTAATAATTCATGAACAGAGCAGCGCTTCACCAAATCAGCTACGGCCTTTATATTGTCACCTCCGGGCAGGACGGCAAATTCAACGGCCAGATCGCCAATTCTATTGTGCAGGTCACCTCCAAACCGGCCAGTCTGGCCATCTGCATCAATAAGGAAAACTATACCCATGAATTGATTCAGGCGAGCGGAAAATTCACCGTTTCGATTCTTTCACAAGACGCCCCCATGACCTTCATCGGCCTGTTCGGTTTTAAAAGCGGCCGCGACATCGACAAGCTCAAGGATACCAAAACCAAACCCGGCGTCACCGGCGTACCCATCGTTTTGGACTACGCAATCAGCTTCATGGAAGCGGAAGTGGAAGGCCAGCTCGATTGCGGAACACACACAATTTTTGTAGGTAGAGTCGTCGAAGCCGACTTGACCGGCGAAGGGGAACCGATGACGTACGCATATTATCAAAACGTCAAAGGCGGCAAATCACCCAAATCCGCACCGACTTATGATCAGAACGCGGCCGCCGCAAAACCGAAACCGCAGGCCGCCGCGCGCTATGTCTGCACGGTTTGCGGCTATGTGTACGATCCCGAAAAAGGCGATCCCGACAGCGGCATCGCACCCGGCACCCGTTTTGAAGACATCCCCGATTCCTGGACCTGTCCGGTCTGCGGCGCGGAAAAATCAATGTTTGAAGTGGAAAAATAGGCGCGGGGATCAAGAAGTAAAAGCTTCCGGCTCACCCCTGAGGCGAAAGGCCAGGGGCCCATGCTTCGCCCGAAAGCCGATCGGCTACCCCGGAAAAAAGGAGCGATGATGGCAACCATTCATAAAACCGGATGTGTCCTGTGCGCGCAGAATTGCGGTCTGGAAATCGAGGTGGAAGCCAATCGCATCGTTCGCGTCCGAGGCGACAAATCTAATGCCAAAAGCTTAGGATACATCTGCCGTAAAGGCCTGAACGTGGCCTATCACCAGCACAACGCCGACCGGCTGAAGTATCCGCTCAAAAAGGTCAACGGGCAATTCGAACGGATTTCCTGGGATCAGGCCATCGATGAAATCGCGGCCAAACTTCAAAGCATTATCGGCCGGCACGGCCCGCGCTCTTTTGCCTACATGGGCGGAGGCGGCCAGGGCTGCCACTTTGAAGTCCCCTTCGGTGTGCGTCTGATGCGGGGCCTGGGCTCGCAGTACCAGTACAGCGCGCTGGGCCAGGAATTTGCGGGCGCTTTCTGGGTGATTGGCCGCACGCACGGCAAACAGTATTTGCATGACCAACCCGATGTTAACAACACCGATCTTTTGCTGGTGATCGGCTGGAACGGCATGCAAAGCCATCAGATTCCGCAGGCCCCCCGTCAGCTGAAGCGTCTGTCCAAAGACAAAGACAAGATGCTCATCGTCGTCGATCCGCGTGTCACGGAAACGGCAAAGCTTGCCGACATTCATCTTCAGATCCGCCCCGGCACGGACGCACTTTTGCTTAAAACGCTGATTGCCATCATCCTTCAAGAAGGATGGGCTAACCGGGACTATCTGGAAAACCGCACCTCCGGCTTTGATGCAGTCAAATCCTATTTTGATAATTTCGACGCGCGCGCCGCACTGCGCGTGTGTGAACTGGATTTTGAACAGGTTCGTGAGGTCGCAAGACTCTACGCCACGCGTAAATCATCGCTGCGATACGATCTGGGGATTTACATGGGACGCCACAGTGGTTTGAACTCCTATCTGATCGTCATCCTCATGGCCATCTGCGGCAGGCTGTGCGTGCCCGGCGGCAATGTCGTCAACGGTCATCTGATGCCCATCGGCCCCAGCACGGATGAACGGGACTCGAAAGTCTGGCGCACGGTCGCAACGAATGCCTTTCCGGTTTGCGGCGTGTTTCCGCCCAATGTCATGCCGGAAGAAATTTGCTCGGACCATCCCCAACGGCTGCGGGCGGTTTTTGTCACCGGCCTGAATCCCCTGCGCTCGTACGCGGACACCACGGCTTATGAAAAAGCCTTCCAGAAACTCGATTTGCTGGTCACGGCGGAAATCGCCATGACGGAAACGGCCGCCCTTTCCCACTACGTGCTGCCTTCGCGCTCCGGCTATGAATCGTGGGACGGCACGTTTTTCCCCGTGACGTATCCCGGCATTTATTTCCAGATGCGCCGCCCGATTGTTGAACCGGAGGGAGAGCCGAAAGAACAAGGCGAAATTGATCTGCTCCTGGCCGACAAACTGGGACTCATTCCGCCGATTCCGGATAGCCTTTATTCGGCTGCCTATGAAAGTCGTCCGGCCTTTGCCAAGGCCCTCATGGCATACGCCGTTACGGAGCCCAAAGCGCTAAAAGCCATGCCGTTTATTCTGGGAAAGACACTGGGCAAAGCCCTGGGGTCCGTCCATCTGGCGGCCCTGTGGGGCATGTTGCAGGTTGCGCCCAAATCGCTTTATAAAAATGCCATCCGCGCGGGTTTCACCTCAGGCCCAGCACTAGGCGAAGAAATATTTCAGGCGATTTGCGACCATCCCGAAGGGATCTGGGTGGGCAAAATCGATCCGAATGATAATTTTGCACAGGTTAAAACCGAAGACGGCAAAATCAATTTATCTATTCCGGAACTGCTAGATGAGCTGCAAACCATCGAATCAGCCCAGGAAGAAGCGGCGCTGACGCTGCCTGCCCAATTTCCGCTGGTGCTGATGTCGGGGCGTCACACCGACAAAAACGCCAATACGCTTATGCGCGATCCCGCGTGGAATGAAGGCAAGCGACCCTGCACACTGACCATGCATCCAGATGACGCGGCGGCTTTAAATTTGAAAGACGGCCAAGCCGTTCGCGTCATCACGGAAGCCGGCGTCGAAGAAATTGAGCTCGAAATTACCGACACGGCTCGCCCCGGGCATGTGGCCATGCCGCACGGCTTTGGCCTGGTTTATAACGGCGAAAAATATGGTGTAAACGCGAACCGTCTGACAAAGAACACGCACCGTGATCAATTTGGCACACCGATGCATCGGTTTGTGCCCTGCCGGGTGGAAGCGTTATAAGATCAGAGCGGTTCGGTCCAATTGATATAGCTTAGATTATCGGCGGCTTTACGTCGCCTATAAACAGGACATAAAAAATACTTTAGAGGTGATGGTATGATTACAGATACGATGGCGGCCTGGCACAAACTGGTCAAGGCGCGCGATGCGGCGGGACTCGATGACATCTTAGCTGACAATGTGGTTTTCCATTCCCCGGTGGTTCACACACCGCAGGCGGGAAAACCGATTACCAAACTATATCTGACGGCCGCCCTGCATGTGCTCAACAACGACACATTCAAATATGCCAGGGAAGTGGTCGCCGGCAACAACGCTATTCTGGAATTCCAAACCGTCATCGACGGTATCGCCATCAACGGCGTGGATATGATCACCTGGGGAGAGGACGGGCGCATAAACGATTTCAAGGTAATGATCCGCCCGCTGAAGGCCATCAATCTGGTGCACAAAATGATGGGCGAGATGCTCCAAAAGATCAAGTAGGCAAGATACCACCGCCTCACAATCAACAGCATTGAAGGAGGATCACATGAATTTATCATTGAAGTTTCAATTATCAGTCGTCATCTGTTTAATGCTAGGCACTGCGCTGACAGTGCCGGTATCAGCGCAGGGTAGATCCGCTTCCCCCGTGGAAGGGGCAAGTTTTACTATTTCAGCTTCAATCAAGGACAACCTGAAACTCTATACCGGTAAAGATCTGGTGATTCATTTAAAATCAGGCAAAACCCTTCAGGGCAAAGTCAAAACCGTGGGCGACCATCTGGTGCACCTTGAAAAACTCGCCGGCAGGGATTTTTTCGATGCCCTGATCAGCATTGAGGACATTGTGGCGCTGGAAGCCAGATTCAGAGAATTGAAATAAGACACCTCCACAGGCGTTGAACGACCGACCATCGTGATCGGACCGATGTTCCAATCCACGAACGGAGCGCTGATTTCAAATGAAAAATACATCTCCGTATTCAGCGATTGTATTCGCAGGCGGCGGTTGCCGCTGCCTGTGGCAGGTCGGTTTTCTTTCCGAAGCCGAACCGGCGCTCGGCATCAAGCCTAATGTGATCGCCGCGGCGAGTGCGGGCGCCGCGATGGCCTGTATCTACTACGCGGGCCGCGCGGACTTCGCGCTCGACCATTTCAAAAAGGCGACATCCGGAAATAGAAAGAATTTTTACCTTTCTAATCTCTTTGCCGACAGACCCGCCTTTCCCCATTACGCCATATACAGGGATTTGATGCTGGCCGCCCTCGACAAAGAGGCCTTGATGCGTCTGCGAAAGGGTCCGTCTATCCGCGTTGCGATTTCGAGGCCGCCTGCGGGACTGGGGCCACGTGCGGCATCCCTGATCGGAATCCTTGCCTATTTAATCGATCGGCGCCTCTATGGATATGTACACCCGAAACTGCCCGCACGTCTGGGCTTCCATCCGGAAATACTCACTGCCCAGAACTGCAAAACGGCGGAAGATCTTGCCGATCTGGTTTTAGCGTCCTCCTGCACACCGCCCTTCACGCCGATTCTGCGCATCACGGGCAAGACCGCGCTTGACGGGGGCTTGTTTGACAACGTTCCGTCTCACGCGCTATCAAAACACGACAACCCTGCACTCATTTTGCTGACCCGTCGATATGCCGAATCCGCGATCCCGAAAATCCCCGGACGTCTCTACGTTCAACCGTCGCAACCGCTGCCGATATCAAAATGGGACTACACCAACCCCTTGAAAATGCAGGAAACATTTGACAGCGGACGAAAAGATGGCGAGCGTTTTGCAACCCAGCAGATCGAGACTCATAGGCGATGCGCATCCCTTTGATTACAACTCACAGCTCTGAAACCGGCAGATATAATCGTTCTCTATATCGCGCGGAATTCTTCTTCGGGCAGCCGGTGATGGCGGCTTTTTCCTGTAAACGGGCAGCGCCAACGCAGTTCGCAGGCGCAAAGGCGCATGGGCTTTCCGTCTTTGTTGCCGTGGCCGTAGCGCGGATCGCCCATAACCGGATGCCCGATGCCCGCCAGATGCCTGCGGATCTGATGCAACCGGCCGGTTTCAATCTCGACATCCACTACAGCGGTATTCGTTTCGACATTGCGAAAAATGACGCGATAGCGACTGACGGCTTCTTTGCCGTCAAGCGGGAGCCGGATAACACCG
Source organism: Smithellaceae bacterium (assembly GCA_046484315.1). Lineage (GTDB taxonomy): Bacteria > Desulfobacterota > Syntrophia > Syntrophales > Smithellaceae > UBA8904. The sequence goes on from JAWOJC010000072.1 coordinate 5,429, forward strand.
TCCGCTTCGGCAGGCAGTCCGGACACTTCCGCGCGGTAACGTTTGACGACTTGGTGTTCCTGAAAAAGGCAGGATAGTTTCCCGGCGGCCTGCTTCGAATGAGCCACCATGATGAGCCCTTCGGCTTCGCGGTCCAGCCTGTGAACGGGATAAACTTCGCGCCTGGGCTTGAAAAATAATTCAACCTGGCGCAAAAGCGATCCGTGATCACCGTAATCCGTTCCCTGGGTCAGAAGGTTGGCCGGTTTGAACCAGAGACTGTAATGTTTGAAATCTTTCAGACAGGATGCGTGCGGCGGCAAAACCGACAACACTTTCGTGTCGTAATACAGCTCAAGGGTGTCGCCTTTGCGTAAAAGAAAAGTGGCCTTGCGCAGGCGGATACGACCTGAACCTTTGCGCACCAGCCACACCGCGCCTTTGTTCATCGCGTCTTTCACCCGCACTTTGGAAAGCCCCGCCCGGGCGGCGACAAAATCGCAGGCCTCCAACGTGGTGTTGTCGGTTACGGTTTTGATAAGACTGAATCTTTCTTGCAATGACAAGGTCTGCATTATGCTTATAAACGATCCGGCGCGTGTTTTAATTTGCGTGATCTGTTTGCCCTCACACCTTGCACGTCTGCAGATGCGCCGGTCCGCCGTGCAGTCGGCCTCCGTCAATCACCAGCGTTTCACCCGTTATGTAGCTGCCCGCCCCGGAGGCCAGAAACACCACCGCACCGGCTATCTCCTCCGGTTCGCCCAGCCGCATCATGCACATCGACTCAAGAGCTTTTTCACATACGTCCGGGTCTTTCCACAGGGCTTCACTGAGCCTTGTCTTGATGATACCGGGCGCAATAGCGTTGACCCGGATATTGAACTGCCCCCATTCCTTGGCCATCACCTCGGTGAGCATGACCAGCGCGGCCTTGCTCACGCAGTAGACACCCAGGTCCCCCGGCCTCAGCCCGCCGATGGACGCGACGTTGATGATGCAGCCGCTTTTCTGCTCCCGCATCACTCGGGCTGCCGTCTGGCTTAAAAACAAAACCCCTTTTACGTTGACGTTCATGGTGATGTCGTAGGTTTTTTCGTCCTGGTCGATGAGCGGACCATAATACGGATTGGTCCCTGCGTTATTGACCAGAATATCCAACCTGCCGAATTCCGCAATCACCCGTTGAATCAACATTTTGGAATCGTCGATTTTGGCGTTATGCGCCGCGATGGCCAGCGACCGGACGCCACGGGCTTTGATCTCTTCGGCCACCGGTTCCAAATCGGCAATCTTGCGACTGCTCACGACCACATGCGCGCCCGCGTCCGCCATCGCCAGAGCGCTGGCCTTTCCGATACCACGGCTTCCGCCCGTCACCAAAGCGACTTTCCCTTCCAAAGAGAACTGTGAAAGATTCATACCCCACTCCTTTATCGCCGGAATTTTTTATAACCGAACCATGCCCAGACGCCGCCCCAGAAAGCGACAACCGGCAGCAGACAGATAAGCACAAACAAGCCTGCGTCAGCTTCCCACGGTTTCAGATACGCGGCACTGCCTGCGACCCACAAAAATGTAATGACAATGGCCAGACGTATCCATCCGGGCAGATAGTCCAATAAACCGCGACGACGGATGATGACTCGCCCGGGCGCGGCTTCAGGCTTGCGGCCCAGCCATCGGGGAAGAAAAAAAATCGCCGCCGCAATGGCCGCCACCACCAGAATTTCCTGCATAAAAAACCTCGTCTAAATAGAACTTAGCCGATTGCTGCTGCTCGGCCTGAAAAACGACCGGTCGGCTATAGCACATTTCCTTGAATAAACCCAGACGGACAGTCTGCCCGTGCAGGATGGGCACAGCGGATGCATTCTTTTGTCTAAAACGCTTCAAACTGGAAGATGCGGTAGTCAAAGCGATAGGCTGCTGGATCGCTGCCCGCGAGTTTCCAGGTGGAAAGCACCGTTGCGCCGCCGTTGAATGACGGGAAATTACGCGTCTGGTCGGCCCCGCCGAAATCGTCTCTGGTTTTCAAATCCGTCACTGTGCCATTATGCCCGAGCGCCCAGTCGCCCTGTGCGGTTCCCGGCGCTTCAAAATAAATCGGGCCTGCCTGCGTGTAGCTTGCGACCAAACCCGTTTCGGTTCGCGTGGAAGACGGACCGCCGTAGAAGGCTGTCTCTAATATTTCCGGCGCGGGATTTCCCGCAGTCAGATTGGGATACAGCAACATTCGGTTGTCATTCGCATCGCTGCTGGTTATCCGGATACCGCCTTGGGTGTCGCTGAAATTCAGATTCAGAAAGATCACCCTGCCTGCAAAAGCCTCCGTCCCCGCGCTGACGGCTGCGTTTCCGCCGTCGTCGGAAACGGCGGTTCCCACCTTCAGGACACGGACTTTATTGATGCCGGGAACTGTCACGCAAAGCGAATAGTGTCTGCCCAAAAAGGACACGCTGACAACGGAGATGGAGCCGGTAAACGTATACAGAAGATTGGGATAGGGATCCGTCAGGGGATTTTCTTTCTGAAACTCCCGACCGGCTTCGCTGCCCTCGGGAAGGCCCGTAGCGTCGACACCGGCCACTCGAATCACGTCATATTGGCCGGTGGACGTCACCGCGATGGTGGCTAGCCCCTGCGCGTT